>NZ_CP095075.1:1440000-1740000 GCF_022921115.1 Halobacillus amylolyticus
TGGGCTCCGACTACTTGTAGGCACACGGTTTCAGGATCTCTTTCACTCCCCTTCCGGGGTGCTTTTCACCTTTCCCTCACGGTACTGGTTCACTATCGGTTACTAGGGAGTATTTAGCCTTGGGAGATGGTCCTCCCGGATTCCGACGGAATTCCTCGTGTTCCGCCGTACTCAGGATCCACTCCGGAGAAAAGAAGATGTCGACTACAGGGCTCTTACCTGCTCCGGCTGATCGTTCCAGATCGATTCATCTATCCTCTTTTTTTGTAACTCCAAAGGAGTGTCCTACAACCCCAGAAAGCAAGCTTTCTGGTTTGGGCTGATTCCGTTTCGCTCGCCGCTACTTGGGAAATCGCGTTTGCTTTCTCTTCCTCCGGGTAATGAGATGTTTCAGTTCCCCGGGTCTGCCTTCCCTTACCTATGTATTCAGTAAAGGATCCTGCTCCATTACGAGCAGGGGGTTTCCCCATTCGGAAATCTTCGGTGCATAGCCTACTTACGGCTTCCCAAAGCATATCGGTGTTAGTCCCGTCCTTCATCGGCTCCTAGTACCAAGGCATCCACCGTGCGCCCTTATTCACTTAACTATTATCGTCGTGAAAAGACGTTAAAAAATTGATGTTTGATGTCTTGTCATCCCGTGTCGTCCTCTATCAAAAGAAGATCGCCACGTTCTGATTAATCTTATCCAGTTTTCAAGGTTCACATTGAAAGATCGTTTGATCTCTCAAAACTGAACAACCAACCATGTGCGTCTTCCGTATGCGGCAGCTTCCCGGTGTTCTCGTAAGAGAAAGGGGTTGCCTTGCATAGTTCCTTAGAAAGGAGGTGATCCAGCCGCACCTTCCGATACGGCTACCTTGTTACGACTTCACCCCAATCATTGGCCCCACCTTCGGCGGCTGGCTCCAAAAAGGTTACCTCACCGACTTCGGGTGTTGCCAACTCTCGTGGTGTGACGGGCGGTGTGTACAAGGCCCGGGAACGTATTCACCGCGGCATGCTGATCCGCGATTACTAGCGATTCCGGCTTCATGCAGGCGAGTTGCAGCCTGCAATCCGAACTGAGAATGGTTTTATGGGATTTGCTACACCTCGCGGCTTCGCTGCCCTTTGTACCATCCATTGTAGCACGTGTGTAGCCCAGGTCATAAGGGGCATGATGATTTGACGTCATCCCCGCCTTCCTCCGGTTTGTCACCGGCAGTCACCTTAGAGTGCCCAACTTAATGCTGGCAACTAAGATTAGGGGTTGCGCTCGTTGCGGGACTTAACCCAACATCTCACGACACGAGCTGACGACAACCATGCACCACCTGTCACTTGGTCCCCGAAGGGAAGACCCTATCTCTAGGGCGGTCCAAGGATGTCAAGACCTGGTAAGGTTCTTCGCGTTGCTTCGAATTAAACCACATGCTCCACCGCTTGTGCGGGCCCCCGTCAATTCCTTTGAGTTTCAGCCTTGCGGCCGTACTCCCCAGGCGGAGTGCTTAATGCGTTAACTTCAGCACTAAGGGGTGGAAGCCCCCTAACACCTAGCACTCATCGTTTACGGCGTGGACTACCAGGGTATCTAATCCTGTTTGCTACCCACGCTTTCGCACCTCAGCGTCAGAGACAGACCAGAGAGTCGCCTTCGCCACTGGTGTTCCTCCACATATCTACGCATTTCACCGCTACACGTGGAATTCCACTCTCCTCTTCTGTCCTCAAGTTCCCCAGTTTCCAATGACCCTCCACGGTTGAGCCGTGGGCTTTCACATCAGACTTAAGGAACCGCCTGCGCGCGCTTTACGCCCAATAATTCCGGACAACGCTTGCCCCCTACGTATTACCGCGGCTGCTGGCACGTAGTTAGCCGGGGCTTCCTCGTTAGGTACCGTCAAGGTACCGCCCTGTTCGAACGGTACTTGTTCTTCCCTAACAACAGAACTTTACGATCCGAAGACCTTCATCGTTCACGCGGCGTTGCTCCGTCAGACTTTCGTCCATTGCGGAAGATTCCCTACTGCTGCCTCCCGTAGGAGTCTGGGCCGTGTCTCAGTCCCAGTGTGGCCGATCACCCTCTCAGGTCGGCTACGCATCGTTGCCTTGGTGAGCCGTTACCTCACCAACTAGCTAATGCGCCGCGGGCCCATCTGTAAGTGATAGCCAGAAGCCATCTTTTACCTTCCCCTCATGCGAGAGAAAGGATTACCCGGCATTAGCCCCGGTTTCCCGGAGTTATTCCGATCTTACAGGCAGGTTGCCCACGTGTTACTCACCCGTCCACCGCTCATTCCACAAGCGTCACCCCGAAGGGGGTCTGCTTGCTTCCTGCGCTCGACTTGCATGTATTAGGCACGCCGCCAGCGTTCGTCCTGAGCCAGGATCAAACTCTCCATAAAAGTTGAGAATGACTTGCTCATTTGCACACCGAATGTGCTTGTTTGAATTCTCTCTATATAATAGAAAGAATAATTTGACGTACTGGTTGGTTCGTTCAGTTTTCAAAGATCAAAAATGTTGTTTGTCGCTCCAAAACAGCGACTCAATAAATATATCATGATGATTAAGTTAAGTCAATAACTTTTTTCATAATTATTTTGTTGATTTGTGTGTCTGTCGCGTTTGCTTTGTGCGACGTTTAATAATATACCACGCTTATAAAATATGAGTCAATACATTTCATCAAAAATTTATAAAACACTTCTAAGTTGAAATCAATTAGTAACTTGATTCATGTAAAAAACCCCCTCTTATCTTAGATAAGAAAGGGTGAACACTCCAGTTTAGGATTAGCTTAGCGGAGCTGCTTGATACATTCGATGATAAATATTTGCACCTTTTGTTTCCTGTTGTACAACTTCAATGAGTCCTTTATCTACCAAGTACTCAACCATAGACGACAGATCAAGTGCATACTCTTGAATTTCAGGGTGGATCTTAAGCTCACCAAATGACCACGGCCCCTCCTTACTATCTATTAGCAAAAGCAAATGTTTCGCACTTGTTCGAGACCTTACACTAATGGCATGCTCAACAGCAAGAATCAACAACTGAACTCGTTTATTGGTTTCCTCTTTACTCTCAATGAGCTCTTGGTAAAGCTTATACACTTCAGGTTCTATTCTTCTTACCTGATTCCATACGGTGACTTCTGGATGGAATCCTTTTTCAATAATCGCTAACCTGGCTAGATAGTGTAGAGAGTGGACCATTCGACTGAATGCATCGAGGTATTGTTCCGATTCAAACAAATCTTTAGATTCACTATAACTCCTTATTAATTTAGCAAACTCAATCGCTTTCTTTAAGTCCCTTGTTCGTGTAGGGAAAGATCTTAAGCGTTCTTTTAATTCCGTTACATAATCGTTTCGTTCAAATATCACCGTTCCATTGATCACCCACTCCACTGCTCTTCGATAAGAGCTCGTATCGATCCACTTTTGCAAAAGGATTTCATCTACAATGTGCATGGCAGCGGATTGATCATCAAATTCATAATGCTTTACATACCAAGGGTCTTTTGCATCTTTAACAATTATAAATAGAATGACATCAAAATTATCTGTTACGGGACTGTTTGGTTTCTTTTTTTCTAATATGAGAACTCCCATTGTGTTGGCCTGGCTTGCCCTCTCTTGATAAATCGGGCGCAATAAATCTTCCATTATTTATCCCCCAAATCGTTAATCGGTTCACTGTTTTATTCGATAC
Source organism: Halobacillus amylolyticus (assembly GCF_022921115.1). Lineage (NCBI taxonomy): Bacteria > Bacillati > Bacillota > Bacilli > Caryophanales > Bacillaceae > Halobacillus > Halobacillus amylolyticus. Next base: position 1,443,700 of record NZ_CP095075.1, read on the forward strand.
TTTTTGCTAAAATCCTTTTTTCGAATTATATTTTAATAGGGAAAATATGCTATACTACGTTTGAAGAGTATGTAGGAGGGACTTTAAATGGCTTTAAAGTACAGCAGTAAAATTAATAAAATTCGTTCCTTTGCTTTTTGGTTAATATTCGCCGGCTTTGGTGTTATGTATATTGGTCTTTTGTTTAAAGAAACAGCATGGGCGATGGCTATCTTTATGATTTTAGGTATGGGATTCATCGGACTAAGTACAGTGGTGTACTTTTGGATTGGGATGCTATCAACGAGGACGATTCAAATTGTTTGTCCATCATGTGAAAAACCTACAAAAATGCTAGGTCGGGTAGATGCCTGTATGCATTGTAAACAGCCGCTTACATTGGACAAGTCACTAGAAGGTAAAGAATTTGATGAAAAATATAATTCAAAACGTTATAAGAAACAAGAAGCAGAGCATCAATCATAAAAATACTTACAACAAAAGGGACCTCTCACATACGGCAGAGGTCCCTTTTCTTATGTCATAAAAAACTGGAAGCTCATGCTTCCAGTTTCAGTGGGCTGTTTTCGCTTTACATTCTGAGCATGTTCCATAAACTTCCATGCGATGATGACTTACAGTAAATCCAGTCACCTGTTCAGCTAATGCTTCCACTTCATTTAACTTAGGATAGTGAAAGTCCACAATCTTACCACATGATTCACAAATAATGTGGTAATGATCGGAAGTATTACAATCAAAGCGGCTGGATGAATCTCCATACGTAAGCTCTCGCACCAATCCAATTTCTCTAAAAACGCGCAAATTGTTATATACTGTTGCGACACTCATATTTGGAAACTTGCTCTCCAAGGCCTTATAAATATCATCAGCTGTCGGGTGAGTCATTGCATTCAACAAGTATTCAAGCACCGCATGACGTTGTGGCGTAATTCGAACCCCGGAGCTTTTAAGTGTATCAATCGCTTCTTGTAGTCGTTGTTCAGACACCGTCATGCACCTCGCTTTCATATACTAACTTTTTTGAATTAGAAAATTATTAAATTAGAATCTTTATAATTAGTTTAACCCGTCGATAAAGGTATTGTCAATCATATCATTATCCGAAAAGGCTCATTCTGGTTACACATCCGGGTGCAATGGCAGCTCTTTTCCGCCCAGATGCTGATTGACATATCTTGCTGCTACAAATAACAAGTCAGACAATCGATTCAAATACGACACAACTAGCGGATTGACTCCCTCATCTAATCCAACAGCTGTACGTTCAGCCCTTCTTACGATCGTGCGTGCCATATGCAGGCCGGCTGACGCTTCATGACCAGAAGGCAGGATAAAGTTATTTAATTCTGCTAAACTAGCATCCCACTCATCAATATATTGTTCAAGATCATCAATATGCTCTTTTTTCAATTCCCAGGTCACTTTTTTTCCAATCGGTGTAGCTAGTTCAGCACCGACGTGAAACAGAATCGTTTGTATTTTTTGCATGGAGGTGAGGAAAGCTTCTTTCTCTGTCCAGTCTTCACGCACTAAATGGCTTAAAGCCACCCCAATAGCCGAATTGGCTTCATCACATGTACCATACGCTTCTACTCTTAAATCATTTTTTGAAACACGGTCTCCATAAATCAATGAAGTCTTTCCTTTGTCTCCCGATCTCGTATAAATACGCATGTTAATACCCCCGTTTAGGATCAATAAGATTGTCCATCTCTTCCCTCTTATTCAAAAAGGCATGTAGGTTTCTTTCAAAAATTTCAAATCCACGTGGTAAATATTGTGGAGTTATCCCCGACAAATGCGGGGTGACAGTCACTTTTTCTTCGTCCCAAAATGGATGGTTCTCGGGAAGAGGCTCTTCCTCAAACACATCTAAAACGGCATGACTTATTTGATTTTCGTTAACAGCTTGCAAAATAGTGTGTGAAGCAACCAAGTCTCCTCTTCCCATGTTCAAAAAGATCGCGTGTGAAGGGATCAGCTGAAAATGTTCTTCTTTAAGAAGATAGTTTGTTTCCTTTGTGCTGGGCAATACGGCGACGACTACATCACTTTGCGACAAGGCTTCCTCCATCCGATCCACTGAATAGGTTTCATCAAAATGAGGTTTAATGCTTCCAGACTTCGATACCCCGATCGTCTTCATTCGAAACGCTTGTGCCAAACGAGCTGTTTCTTGTGCAATCGCACCCGTCCCTAGCAATACCATCGTTTGCCCATTAATTTCTCTCATAGGTGTGCTTCGGTTCCATTGATGGTCCTGTTCAGCTTGAACCAGAGCTTTTGCCTGTCTAGACACTTGAAGAATCATCGAAATGGCATATTCGGCCATCGGAATTGCGTGAATGCCTCGGACATTCGTTACAAGGATGTTCCGCCTGGCAATGTCTTTGAACGGCATTCGGTCCATTCCAGCAGACAAAACCATGATCCACTTAAGCCCTGCTGCTTCATCTAACAGTTCAGGTGTGACATCTTCCCCGAATGTAATCAGCACATCCGCTTCCTTTATATGCTGTCTGCCCTCCTTCATTCCGTGACAAAAGTAAAATTCCACTTCTCCAAATTTCTTTATTAACCGTTCTTTTATCTCATCCGGTACTCGTTTAATCACTGATACGACCCGCATAACAACACCTCTATCTCCATTTATCATTGAACTTTATTTTAATTGGCCAGGATTTAATCCTTGTAATTCTTCTTTCACAAATAATCCATTGTCCCTGATTAGTTCACCGTCAAAATAGACTTGTCCACCGCCATATTCAGAACGTTGGATTAAGACCATATCCCAATGGACCGCTGAATCATTCCCATTTTCAGCTTCATCATAGCATTGGCCTAAAGCTAAATGAATGCTGCCAGCAATCTTCTCGTCAAAGAGAATATCCCCCATAGGTTCAGTAATCATCGGATTAAGACCTAATGCAAATTCACCGATAAATCGCGCTCCTTCATCGGCGTCAAGGATCTTATTAAGTTCCTCTGTCTTATCTGCCACAGCCTTCACTACTTTTCCATGTTTAAACGTTAACGTTACATCCCGAAACGTCACCCCTTGATAAGGGCTTGGGGTGTTATAGCGAATCGTTCCATTGACACTATTCTTGACAGGTGCTGTGTACACTTCACCATCAGGAATATTCCTGTTCCCTGCACACATTACGCTAGGTATTTTTTCAATCGAAAAAGTTAAATCAGTTCCTTTACCAGTTACTCGTACCTCGTTCGTTTCGTCCATTAGTTTAGAAAGCGCAGTTTGTGCTTCGTTCATTTTACTGTAATCGATTGTACAAACATCTAGCAGGTAATCAGCATAGTCATCATAAGACATCCCTGCTTTTTGTGCAGCTGCTCTCGTTGGATAATTAAGCAGTACCCACTTCCTTTCTTTTACGACGAATTCATTGGCTGGTTTCATTTCCTTCATCGCCATTTGAAACTGTTTAGCTGGAATGCTGCTCAACTCAGCATCATTCTCCTCCCCGATAATTTGGATGAACGCATCGATATCTTGATTCCTCTCAATTTTCCACTTGTTCGTTTTTGAAAAAACTTCCTGCGAGGCATGTGATACCCACAGACTCATGAGTTCGTCATCATCAATTTCGTAAAAAGCGTGTGCTCCCCTCTCGTGTAGCCTTTTGATCAGTTCTTTTATTAGAGGCTTTGTGTTCACCTGGCCTTGAACCATCACTTTCTCGCCCTCTTTAATCTCTAATGAATGGGATAGTAGAACATCAGCCAACTTCTTTAATCTAGGATTCTTCATATGTACGCCTCCCTTTCCTATCACTCCCTCTTTATCATTCTGTACACCGGCTTGATTTCCCTTCTTTAAGCAACAAAAAAACCGTGATAGACGGATCTATCACGGTTTAATTCGCTATGCTAAGTTTTCACGGATATATTGCAGGGCAGATTCTACGTGACCCTCCACTTTAACCTTGCGATAATCTTCAGCTAAGTTCCCTTCTTTGTCAATAATGAAAGTGGAACGTTCAATACCATAGGTTTCATTCTTCTTCAGTTTCCAAACACCGTACTCTTCGGCCACCTTATGATCTTCATCAGCAAGAAGCAAGAAAGGCAATTCATGCTTATCAATGAATTTCTTATGACTATCGATCGGATCCGGGCTTATTCCAAGAATTACTGCATCTAACTCCTCGAAGCTTTCGTGTTGATCACGAAAATCGCAGGCCTCTGTTGTACAACCTGGTGTCATATCTTTTGGATAAAAGTAAAGCACTACATTCTTGCCTTGATAATCTGATAGCTTCACGGTTTCCCCGCTACTCGCTGTCAATTTAAAATCAGGGGCTTTTTGTCCAGCTTCTACTGTCATTCTTGAATCCCTCCTAATGAGTATCTCTATTTAGGATATCATGATCCATTTATAAACTTCCACTATCAAGAATCTCTAGAATTCTGCCAAACCTTAGCTACAATTGCTGCAGGCAGCGTGTAACCTATTAAAGCTTCGAACACAGCAACTAAACGCCCCCATCCGATCGGCATAAGATCCCCATAGCCAACCGTAAATAATGTGACACCACTAAAATAAACACCACGTGCAACTTCTTTCGTCCACGAGTAGGGGAACACACCCGGGGACTGTGCAAAGATGATTAATCCCTGATAGGAGAGCGTGGCATAAATAATACCAAATCCAACCATTATAATCGTGTACAATAGAAGAAGAGCAAAAAAGATTTGCCCAGAAAATGTCCGATGTTCCACTTCAAGTGATGTTAACAACTGCCGTAAACTGCCTGCAATCAACAAAAGAATCAGGAAAGCAACAACTATGGTAAACACCGTAGATACACTCCCTTTATACAAGAAGCAAGAAAGGTGGATACTTCATGAAAATTTTTATAGTAGAGGATGATCAGAAAATTGCTATGCTGCTCGCCCAGTTCCTAGAGAAGTATGGTTATCAATCTCATGTGGCTAAGCAATTTGACCAAATCCAACAGGAATTCCTTCGGGTGAATCCACAGCTTGTATTACTCGATATTAACCTTCCTCGATTTGATCGATTTTACTGATGCCGCCAAATCCGTACACAATCGAACTGTCCTATCTTGTTTATTTCTGCAAGAGATTCCGGAATGGACCAAGTGATGGTAATAGAGAATGGCGGCGATGACTACATAACCAAACCATTTGATAACGATGTTGTATTAGCAAAAATAAAAGGATTAATTCGTCGTGTTTATGGGGAGTATGCTGAAGCGAAACAAGCATCTGTGATCGAGTTTAACGGATTGACACTTAATTTTTCCTCGATGGAGGCTGTCCACCAGTTTAAAAAAGTTACGCTTACTCAAAAAGAATTTGTTTTGTTAAAAGAATTCATGGACAAACCTGGCCAAGTTCTAACACGCGATCACCTGCTTGAGCTGCTCTGGGATGATATGAATTTCGTCGATGATAATACGTTAACCGTTAACATTACGCGAGCCAGGAAAAAACTTGCGGATATCGATGTAGGACAGGCGATCGTGACGGTAAGAGGAACAGGATATAAGCTCGCCCATCAATGGCAGGTAAAATCATGAAACTATTTATATTAGACAAACTTCCGCTTATACTTTTTTATTATGTAATGACTTCACTGTTTATGCTTGTGCTGAAATTAGCAACCATGAACGTAAACAGTCCACTGCCGAGTGAAAATATTTTTTATTTATTTATCCTTGCAACCCTGGGATTAGCTGCATTCCTAGGTTGGCAATATAGCAAGCAACGCCAATTCTACCAGCTAGATTCTTCTAAAGATGATTCTCTAGAAGATTTAAGCTGGCTGCCTGAGCCTTTTGATCACAGATCAGCGCTATTAAACAATCGTTATTACACCCAGCACCATTTTTATCAAAATCGACTGGAAAGGGAAGATCAAAAGCGACAGCAGCATGTCCACTTCGTGCAACAGTGGGTCCATCAAATGAAAACCCCTTTGTCCGTTATGAAGCTTGCATTAAATCAGGAAAAGAATACGGTGAGTACTGAATTTTATAGAAGCATGGAAGAAGAATATGAAAAATTGCAGCTTGGTCTAGACCTTGCGTTGTATCAGGCGAGAATGGATCGCTTTGATCGTGACTTTTTAGTTGAAAAAGTAAATATAAGAGAACTGGTGCAAACGGCCATCAGAGACTTCAAATCATCCTTTATACGTAATCGTGTATATCCTGTCATTGAAATAGATGATGGAATGATTGTAGAAACGGATGAAAAATGGATGCGATTTGTCTTTCAACAATTGACGGCCAATGCGATTAAATACTCCTCTGAAACGAAAAAACAAATGACCTTTGCAGCTCGAATGGTAGAGGCTACTGTGGAGTTTACTTTGGTTGATCCTGGTGTTGGTATACCTAAGCAAGACCTCACTCGTGTGTTTGATCCATTTTTCACAGGGGAAAACGGGCGTCACTTTCATGAGTCAACAGGAATGGGATTGTATTTATCAAAAGAAATTTGTGATCAAATCGGGCATGATTTTAGCATTGAATCCACAGAGGGGGAAGGTACCTCCGTCCAGATCGTTTTCTAACCCCATTCTTACAAAATTGTAAGCTAAAACAGATAAATTGAAAGGTAATTCGATGGGTAATTGCTGATTTCCCTTCTATACTTAAAGCAGATTAATGACAACAGGAGGTTTTATTAATGTCTGTTTTAATAGCAGAACAAATAACAAAAACATACGGAAGTAAACGGGGAATCAAGCATACAGCCATTGACCACTTAGATTTGAAGATTAGGAAGGGCGAATTCTTAGGTGTCATGGGGCCTTCAGGAAGCGGAAAAACAACCCTTCTTAATCTTCTTTCTTCTATTGATAAACCGACATCTAGAACGATTGAAGTCAACGGTAAGCAAATCTCCACTCTATCTACGAACCAATTAGCCAAGTTTAGACGTAAGGAAATGGGATTTGTGTTTCAAGATTTCAATCTCTTAAATACGTTAACCATCGGTGAAAACATTGTCCTTCCGCTTACACTAGCCGGTATGCCTGTTAAAGAAATCGAGAAAAAGCTTGCTGCTGTAACTAAAAGATTGGGTATTGATACGATTCTAAGAAACCGCACCTATGAAGTTTCAGGCTGACAAAAGCAGAGGGTTTCGATGGCGCGTGCCATCATCCATGACCCAGCAATCGTTTTTGCAGACGAGCCAACAGGAAACCTTGATTCCAAATCATCTAAGCAAGCCATGGAGTCATTGGTTTCTATACATGAAAAAGATGAATCAACAATTATGATGGTTAGTCATGACGCCTATGCTGCAAGCTTCTGTGAACGGATCCTATTTATAAAGGATGGGAAACTGTCTACAGAGATCCACCGCGGAGATAACAAACAGATTCTGTTTTTATTTATGATTCCCTTCGCTGTAGCCGTCGCCCATGCAGGATTCGCCTTTTCTGCCTTGCAGAGCATGCTCGCAGCCTCCGTCCTATGGCCAAGCATCATCATACTAAGCGTATTTCTCATTATACACACTATCAACTTCCTAATCATCAGACGCATCTACATCAATAAAATAGCAACCGTCATGTAGACAGATTATTCCACCTCAGGTCATCCATTTTCTGGATGACCTGAGGTACCTTTCTTTTCCTTTCATTCTTTTGTTTTAAGCGTGATACAATGTGGTGGATGGAATGAATTGGAGGGAAGATCATGAATTTTGCTAAATCTGAACAGTTTTATGAAGAAGCCAAGCAGCATATCGTAGGTGGAGTCAACTCTCCATCGCGCGCGTATAAAGGTGTGGGCGGTGGAACCCCCGTCTACATGGAACGTGCTGAAGGCGCCTATTTTTATGATGTTGATGGACAAAAATATATCGATTACCTAGGTGCATACGGTCCGATCATTACTGGACATGCCCACCCACACATAACGGATGCAATAACAAAAGCAGCCCAAAAAGGTGTATTGTATGGAACACCGACAGTCCTTGAAAATACCTTCGCCAAGATGCTCAAGGACGCTATTCCATCATTAGATAAGGTGCGCTTCGTCAACTCAGGAACAGAAGCGGTCATGACGACAATCCGTGTCGCCCGTGCCTATACCGGCCGCAACAAAATCATTAAATTCGCCGGCTGTTACCATGGACATTCTGACTTAGTGTTAGTAGCTGCTGGCTCAGGGCCATCTACACTTGGCACTCCAGATTCTGCAGGTGTCCCCACTTCGATTGCTCAGGATGTCATCACAGTTCCATTCAATGATATTGGACCTTTTAGAGAAGCACTCGAACGTTACGGTGATGAAATAGCTGGTGTACTGGTCGAACCCATTGTTGGAAATTTCGGCATCGTGGAACCTAAGCCCGGCTTTTTAAAGGAAGTAAACGAACTTACTCACCAAGCTGGCGCACTAGTTATTTACGATGAAGTCATTACCGCCTTCCGTTTTACATATGGAAGTGCTCAGCAGATCATCGATGTTGAACCAGATATGACAGCAATGGGCAAAATTATCGGCGGCGGCTTACCCATAGGTGCTTACGGCGGACGGACCGATATTATGGAACAGGTCGCCCCTTTAGGTCCTGCCTATCAAGCAGGTACAATGGCAGGAAATCCGGCCTCCATGTCTGCCGGAATCGCTTGTCTTGAAGTTTTGCAACAAGAAGGCGTATATGAGGAAATGGATAGGCTGGGTGCATTATTAGAAGATGGGATCCAGCAACATGCCCAAGCTAACAATATTCAAATGACGATCAATCGACTAAAAGGTGCACTTACCGTCTATTTCACCGATCAAAAAGTCGAGAACTATGAGCAAGCAGAACAAACGAACGGGGAGCAATTTGCAAGGTTCTTCAAGCTAATGCTTGATCAAGGGATTAACTTGGCCCCTTCTAAATATGAAGCATGGTTTCTAACAGCAGCTCATACAGAAGAAGACATTAACGAAACACTCAAGGCCGTCAAACATACATTTGAAACGATGGCACAAGAGTGAGCAATTTCCTAGTCGGCCTTTGAACTTTTCAAAGGTCTTTTTTTATAAAAAAACCACCTATTTATATGTCATGCACACTGAGCTCTAGTGCATAGCCTTACCGTATGTCCGATTAACACTGATCATGCACGGGTACGATAGTAAAAATATCTCTTTCATATAATGAAAACTATGGTATATAATGATTTAGATTAAGCAAAGGTTAGGATGATTGTTCAATGAAATTAGGTGCACGAATGATGAAAACAGGATTAGCTGTAGCAGTAGCCCTGTATGTAGCTGAATTACTTGGCTTCGTGTCTCCACTTCTAGCGGCGATTGCTGCCTTGTTTTCTATTCAGCCATCCATTTATAGATCGTACCAGTCGATTGTAGAGCAGATTCAAGGAAATTTAATTGGGGCGGCAGTAGCGATTATAGCTGTGTTCACACTGGGGAACGATCCATTTGTTGTGGCCTTCGCGATTATCATCGTTATTGGTTTCACCATGAATTTAAAAATGAACGAAAGCACGATTTCATTGGCTGCCGTAGCTGTTGTTGCCCTTATGGATTCCACCGACCTAACCTTTATTTACTTTGCAGGTTCTCGTTTGAGTTCATTATTATTAGGGATCTTAGCCGCATTCACTGTCAATCTTGTGTTTGTGCCGCCACATTATGAAACACGACTTTTCACACGAATTGATGCGACTACAACGGATATCCTGCAATGGCTGCGGGTAACAACAAGACAACTGTCAGATGAACCAGCATTAAAATATGAAATCACTCGCATCCAGGATAACTTCCGCTGGATCGATCACACTTACTTGTTATATTCTGAAGAACGGACCTATTTCAAAGGAAAACGGTTTGCTAAAGGGAGGAAGCTTGTACTGTTCAGACAACTTATCACGACAACTAAGAAGTCTTTTGATGTATTAAAAGCCTTTTATCGGCTTGATCATCGAATTGAACAGATTCCAAGTGAATTCCAGGATTCCTTAGTCAACGAATTAGACAAACTAATTAATGCTCATGAAAAAATCGTCCTCAGCTTAAAAGGACGAATTAAACAAACACATAAGCGATCCTTGAGAGAAATTGAAGAACCAAACATTCCTATATTAGTAGAGCAGTTGATGAAGGTGTATGAAGAAAATCATAACCCAGATAAACTTATCTTCCTCCCTTTAGCCTCACAACTAATGGAGTATCATTACCAGCTTGAAAAATTCAAGCGTTTATTAAAAAGTTATGATAAACACCGTCATCACAACTATATTCAAACAACTGAAAAATAAAGAAGGCGTTAGTTATTTTTATATAAATTTGGCTCAACTAAAGTGGCGGTATTATGGAATAACTCCTGTAAGGTCCCCGTCGCCAAATGAGGAGAAAGGGGGCCTAAAGGAGGCTCATCATACTCCCACGGATCGAGTCGTTTCCCCGGACCCTTTTCTCTACTCATAGCAACGGAACAGTTCTTCAACAAATTGGAGCTTTAATTTTTAATTAAATAGGACAATTTAAAACGCATGGATTTCATCATTATCCATGCGTTTTTGTATGCTATTTATATTGTGATTTAATCTACTTATTTTAGTTGCGATTTCCAATGTTTTTTACATTTCCTACTTACGTCAAATGACCTCCTTTTCTTATGTCCCCATATATTCTGTTTTATTATCATCGAGTTGCTGCACTTGGTAAAGATCATAATAATGACCTTTTTGGTTCATTAATTCCTTGTGTGAGCCAACTTCAACGATTTCACCATTCTCTATATGCACAATACGATCAGCATGAGTAATCGTTGCTAGGCGGTGGGCTACAATGAATGTCGTACGGTCAGATGCCAAACGTTCAAGCGCCGTTTGAATTAAACTCTCACTTTCCAAATCCAACGCCGAAGTAGCTTCATCAAGTACTAACAATGGCGGGTTTTTAAGAAATACCCTTGCGATAGCTACACGCTGCTTCTGGCCGCCCGATAGCTTAACGCCACGCTCTCCTACCAAAGTATCGTAACCATTCGGCAAGTTCATAATGAAGTCATGTGCATTAGCCGCCTTAGCTGCTTCAATCATTTCTTCTTCTGTAGCTTCAGGATCCCCCATCTTGATGTTCATCGCAATGGATTCACTAAAGAGAATGTTATCCTGAAGAACCATTCCCACCTTGTCGCGCAATGAACGTGCCTGCACATCACGAATATCTTTCCCATCAATTAATATTTGCCCACCCGTTACATCATAAAAACGTGGAATCAAACTAATCAATGTCGACTTACCCCCACCACTCATACCGACAAAAGCGATGGTTTCACCTTTTTCGATCTGAAGGTTTACGTTATTTAAAACTACCGGCTCATCATCACCATAGCTAAAAGTGACATCTTTAAACGTGACATCCCCATGGACATGCTCTAACCGCTTCGCATCCTCTTTATCAACAATATCGTATTTTGCGTCAAAGAATTCAAACACTCTATCCATGGAGGCTATGGATTGTGTTAATACCGTTGCAGAGTTAACCAAACGTCTTAGTGGATTATAGACAAGATCCATATATCCAACAAACGCTACCATTGTACCTACAGTTAGCGCACCCGTAATAACTTGGTATCCGGCAAAAGTAATTACGAGCAATGGTGCTAGGTCTGTAATTGTGTTGGTAACTGAATACGTATAAGCATTCCAGTTTGTGTGTTTGATCGCTTTATCTAAGAAATTTGAGTTTCGAACATCAAATTGTTTATGCTCATGATTCTCAAGGGCAAAGCTTCGGATAACAGGTACACCTTGAACACGCTCATGAAGATGACCCTGAACCTCTGCAAGTGCTTGAGAACGGTCACGGGTAAGCCTCCGCAAAGTAGCATAAAAGTATTTTACCGCAAATCCATAGAAAGGAAACAATGCAATAGATACGAGCGTCAACCAAGGATCAAGAGTAAGCATGATAATAATAGCAATAACTATGGTAAACATATCTAACCAAATATTCATTAATCCTGTGATGACAAACGTCTTTGTTTGTTCTACATCATGAATGACGCGAGAAATGATTTCACCCGTTTTCGTTTGTGAGTAAAATCGTAAGCTTAGTTTCTGAATATGATCAAATAACTTATCTCTTACATCATATAGCACTTTATTTCCGATCCATTGTGCCAAATACTGACGAGCGTATTCAATAGGCGGACGTAGGATGAAAAACACAAAAAATGCACCTCCCATCAGGAGAAGCAGTTGATCAATTTTCTCTGATTGAGCTAGTGATTCTGCATTAATAATGTCATCAATTACATATTTGATAATTAATGGCATCAATAGTGGAATGGAAAATTTAACGACTCCAATGAGTACGGTTAAAATGATTTTTCCTTTATAGGGTTTAACAAATTTTAAATATCGTTTAATACTATCCAAAGCACATCACCTAATTTCCTTCACCATAATTAAGCGCACCATAATAGTGCGCAAAAATAATTAACGATAAGTTAAGTACCGTTCATACCACTGATCAATAAATTCAGGTGAAAACGGACCTTTCCGCTGTCTTACCCACCGAACCAGTGTATCGACGTTATTGTATAAGATCCTGTCCAAAACATGAGGATAATTCATTTGATGTTTGTGTAATTCATATTCATCCTCATCAAGCAGTTTAAAGGTCATATCAGGAAATACTTTTACATCAAGGTCATAATCAATATATTTGATCATCTCACCCTCATAAATGAATGGCGAACTAATATTGCAATAGTAGTATACCCCATCATTTCTGAGCATACCGATTACATTAAACCAATGCCTTGAATGGAAATAACAAATAGCCGGCTCACGTGTAATCCATATCCGCCCATCACTTTCCTTTACCTTCGTTCGATCATTTGCTCCAATGATTACATTTCTTGTCCCTTTAAGTATGGTCGTACTCTCCCAAACACGATGTAACTGACCATTATGTTTATAACTTTGAATTTCAATTCGCTTACCTGAGGCCGGGCCGGGCATATTCATCTCCCCTTCCCTATTAATGTCCCGTGTCACACCTTCCATCTATTATAACGACAATTGATAATGAATGAAAACAATTGGGTTTACGCAAAATTTAATTCAATAAAAAGAAGCCGCCCACATTTGGACGGCTCCTCGGGAGTTTGATACAGGCTAACTAGCGGCCTGAGTAAGCTTAATCCATCTCAGATTACTTTTTATTAGCCTGAGATTGTTGATTTTGCTTGCGTACTTTTTGTGCATCAGTTTGCTCTGCTCCAAATTCAGTACCAAATTGACCCTGACCTTGGGCAGCTTGTTGGTTTTGCTTTTTAACTTGTTGTGCATTAGTACCAGCTGCTTGCTTACCTGCTTGTTTAGGTTGTTTAGCCATCATAATCACCTCCGCAAAAATTATTGTGCGCAGGTTTTATAATTTAATTCGTGCTTTTCCATATTTTTTTCGTTTTTTTTTCGGAAAATAAATTACCGTAAATGGAACATAAATAAAAAGAACGCCTCGCGAAAGGCGTTCTTTTAAAGAGAAAAGATTTATGATTAGAAGCGTTTTGCACCAATGTAACGTGGGCTCCAGTATGGGTTAGAAAGTGAGCTGATTTCTACACCACGGGAAGATCCAGCGTGGATGAATTGGTTTCCACCAACATAAATTCCTGCATGAGAAGCACCAGGCTTATATGTTTCAAAGAAAACAATGTCACCAACTTGTAGATTGGAAACACTCTCTAAGCGACTATCCGCATAAATGGAAGCCACTGTCCGAGGAGTGTTGATTCCCACTTTTCCAAATACGTATTGTAAGAAACCACTACAATCAAAACCTGCTGGTGATTCTCCACCCCATTGATATGGCGTGCCTAGATGTTTTTTAGCCTCTTCTATTAATCCGGAGTTTGAAACCTGAGTAGTCTGGGTATTAGAAGAAGTATCAACTTTATCCGTAAGTGCTGAACCCTTTAAGCTAAGTTTTTGACCAACGTAAATGATGTGGCCTGAGATGTTGTTCCAGCTTTTCAGTGAAGAAACACCTACACCAAAATGTGAGCCGATTTCAGATAATGTATCTCCAGGTTGCACTGTGTATGTTTTAACGTTCGCACTGGCAGTGGATACCCTGGAAGAACTTTGATTATTATTGGAAGAACTAGTTGAATTGCTTGTACCATTAATCGTCAGTTGATCACCTGTGATGATTAAGGAAGAACTCAAGTTGTTCCAATCCATCAAATTTCTAACAGATACGTTATATTCGCTAGCAATCTTTGATAGAGTATCTCCACTCTTAATTGTATATGTACTAGTATTTGAACCCGAATTGCTTGAAGTTGATTCGTTGGAAGAAGAACCATCTTTAGTTACAACTAGTGACTGACCTACATATATGATATGACTGTTAATGCTATTCCATGATTTAAGTTCTGAGACAGAAGAACCATATTTATTACTAAGATCCCAAAGTGTATCGCCAGATTCTACTTTATGTAATTCATCAGCAAAAACTGTAGTCCCCCAAAGTGATGCTCCGACTAAAGTTCCACCAACAGCAGTTGCTAAACGTTTTTTATTCATCGTAAAACCCTCTCTGTAATTTACTCTGTAATCTATTATTCATAAATAAGTTTTGGTTGTAAATAGCCCTAAACATGAATAATAGACTAGTAATCTATCATACCCCTTGATATGACAAGCTTCATCATGTTTCGTTACATTTAAATTACAGTTATGTTACATAAGCGCTTATATAGTCACTTTTTACCCTTCATCACCTATTAATCAGCATGAAATAGGCTGAAAAAGGTATAATATTAGGAAAGGCAAACGTAATATAATTATCTAAGTCGAAGAACGTCGAATAAGTTGGTTTTGGAAACCATAAAAAGTGATCGGATTGACACCTCAATGTGCAAAGTTTTATCACAAAAAATCAAACAAAAATAAAGTTTCACAGTGGTTTGAATCACCGTGAAACTTTATAAGACGGGGCAAATGTCCATTCAAAGAAGTATAATTATAATAAATGCCTGTGGATTTTCTGATGGGATACTGGGTATGGAAATGTATCGATTTTATCTTTTGATACAAACCTCGCATTTTGTCGATCAAGTTCTCCTTCGACAATAGTTGCCCGAACCACTTCCATCTCCCATATTAGGTGAGAAAAGACATGCTTCACATGGTCTATAGAGGATCCTAGTTCTATTTTCAGCCCATATTCACCAAAAAACCAATGCTTCATATCTTTTTTGTCTACGTCTGCCAAAGGAACCATTGGATATTGCCACATAGAGGCCAAAAGACCTTCATTCGATCTCTTTTCGATGAGTATATCCCCGTCCTGATTTTCAATAACCAGGGCTAGATAAGGAACTTTTTTTTGTTTTTTCTTCGATGACTTAATGGGAAGCTCTTCCTCAATTCCTTTAGCAAAAGCATGGCAATGATCTTGTACTGGACACAGTAAGCAAGAGGGAGATTTAGGTGTGCAGATCAACGCACCTAGTTCCATTAATCCTTGGTTGAATGCAGATGGGTTCTCAGCCGAAATAATTTCATTTATAAGAGCTTCAAATAATTTACGCGTGCCAGCCTTAGCGATATCATCTTCAATGTGCAGAATTCGGGATAAAACACGCATGACGTTGCCATCAACTGCAGGTTCTGGTTGATCATAGGCAATACTTAGGATGGCTCCTAGTGTATAAGGACCTACGCCTTTTAATTTTTTTAGTTCTTGCTTCTCATCTGGCACGATCCCTTCATAACTTTGAACAACTTCACGAACAGCGTTTTGCAGATTGCGCGCTCGGGAATAGTAACCTAACCCTTCCCATGACTTTAATACAGTCTGTTCATCTGCCACAGCCAAATCATAAGGAGTGGGAAAAAGGGTCATAAAATGATTAAAATATGGAATTACTGTATCAACACGTGTCTGTTGGAGCATAATTTCTGATACCCAGACACGATAGGGGTCTTGATTTTCTCTCCACGGAAGTGTTCGTTGCTCTCTTTTAAACCAATTAATTAACTGATCCTTGAATTGTTCCTGATTGAAATGTTCTACTATTTGAGGGACTCTTTCTTCTACTTTCATTCTAGATCATCCTTCGTGATACACTATAGATTGTCGCCCTTGCCAAAGGAGGTAGCTTTATGGACACTGGCACACACGTTGTTATGGGAGTTGCATTAGGCGGCTTGGCTACATTGGACCCTGCTGTTCAAGCTGATCCAATGTTGTTTAATGCCGTTTTAGTTGGTACCCTGGCGGGCTCCCAAGCACCAGATTTTGACACCATTCTCAAGCTCAAAAATAACGCCGTTTATATTCGGCATCACCGTGGAATTACTCATTCGATCCCGGCTGTTATCTTGTGGGGGTTGAGCATTCCTTTTCTTATACATTTATTCGCACCTGAGGTAAGCTTCTTGCACCTTTGGCTTTGGACATTTTTAGCTGTTATTCTTCACGTTTTTGTTGACGTATTTAATGCTTATGGGACCCAAGCTTACCGTCCCTTTACAAAAAGGTGGGTCGCTTATGGATTTATTAACACATTCGATCCCTACATTTTCATTATGCACTTAGCAGGTATTGTAGCATGGAACCTAGGTGCAAACCCAGGATATACATGGCTGATCATTTATTTCGTCATTGCCCTCTACTATGTTAAACGATATTTCGAAAAACGTGAACTCGTTAAAATAGTATATAATTATTTTGACAACGTAGAGCAAGTAGCGACTTCCCCAACGCTCAAGCAAAATATATGGCGTATTGCTATTACGACAGCAACGAATTACTACGTAGGCCGTGCTGTAGATGGTCATATTACCATCCAGGATGAGTTTGTGAACAAGAGAATTGATTATGAAGATCCCGTTGTTCAAAAAGCCTTAACTGATCATAATATAAAGGCCTTTTTATCGTTTTCACCTGTGTATCGTTATGACATTAACTATTTTGATGAATTTACGGAAGTCCGCTTCACTGATTTACGTTATCGCTCAAAAGGGCGCTATCCGTTCGTTGCCCTCGTCCAAATAGATGATGAACACGGGGAAGAACTTGACCAACTAAAAATATTAAATTCCTATACAGGCTGGGTTTTTACTGAGGAAAAGCTGCAAAATAAGCTATCCGTGGTCCCTGATTCGAAATGATAAAAAATCCGCGCTATCGTTAGCGCGGATTCCTTAATGAATAGGGCCTTTCCCATTTAAAAGCTCCTTATATTTAGGGTTCGTTGCCACGAAATCGTGGAGCCTTGGCCCATAATTTTCAATCCACCTTAATACAATTTGCTCTGTCATTTGTTTTCCTCTATATTGTCGACCAGCTTTGGCATAAGTCGCTTCAAAATCTTCCCAAAGGAGTTCAACCCAAGTCTTTGCTTCGTCAATCGTCAAATGGTCATTTTTACGATATAAATGTTCAGCTAACCTCTGAAAAGTATCATCCATTACTATATTCACCTCTAAAGTGGCAAAGTTTTCATTGCCATTGTAGCACATAGGGACAGTATTTGTAACACATACTAAGTTTGTTCACATACTTGATGTGAGCAATAGGAGGAATGACAATTGCGTAATAAAGCAAAAGGATTTCCAAATAAGAAAATGACAAGTGCCCCAGAGGATCAAAGCGAATATTTAGCCTTAAGACCCGATGGCAGCATTAACTCTAACCCACAGAAACGCGCGCTGCACTCAAGAGAACGTGAAGTGAATCAAGGAGGTAAATATTAAAATGGCTCACAATAAGAGCAAGAAACATTTCCCTCGGCGAGGAACAAAACACTTAAGAGACAGGGTGAACGGCGAAACGGAACAAACGCAATCTGAACGCATTACAGAAGTTCAAATGCGCAAAAGAATGTAAAGCAAAACCTGTGTACCTTTTTCGGTGCACAGGTTTTTATATTCATTTTCTCTCCCCAAGCATTGATATAGGAAGTGCTTCCTCCTCATTTCCAACACGGTCACCTTGTTTATCTTTGCGATAGCCCCATGCAAATACACCATTCATATACTCAATATAAAACGCATGCGCTGGATCGCCTTCTATCTCATAAACTTCTCTCGCTTTAAATTGGTTTGGATCCATCATATACGACTTAGCCATAATTATTTTCCGTTCATGAACGGCGTATTCATTCACCATGCCTAATTGCTCGGCTTTTAGTGCCTTTTCTTTAAGTTCTGCCACCTCAGCCCTTAGCTCCTCATAACTATAGTCACTATATCTGCGTTCCATATTGACTCCCCTTTTTATATCTAACGCGCTTTTCCGCTTAGCTATTGCACTGCTTCAAACTCAAGCCCCTATCGACATAAGTCAATCACCTACGCCAGGATAGAACACCTTTCCGCTTTACTATTTACATTTTATCAGTCTTTGGTCACAATATAAATGTTGACTATCTTTTTGGGGGATCAGGAATGAAGAATGTTTTAATTACTGGTGCTGGCACAGGACTTGGACGAGCGTTGGCACATCAATATTCTAAAAATGGCTATCGCGTATACTTATCCGGTCGTACTGAACGGAAGCTGCTCATTGTAAGAAATGAAATTCGCCAGGCAGGCGGAGAATCAGAAGTATTGATCTGTGACGTTACCGAACCTGCCTCAGTAACTGAAGCTATAAAACAATTTGAACAGCTTGATGTACTCATAAACAATGCAGGAGTCGGAATTTTTAAAGATGTGGGGTCCTATTCAGAAGCAGAGATCGACAAAATGTTTAACACGAATGTGAAAGGCACGATCCTTATGACTAAGGAAGCCACCTCAGTACTTAAACAATCTAATGGTCGGGTTCTTAATATTATTTCCACTGCAGGTTTAAGAGGGAAAAAGAATGAGAGTGTTTATTGTGCTTCAAAATTCGCTGTACGCGGCTTCACGGAAAGTCTTCACAAAGAATGGGAACAAGCATCAATGTCGGCAACTGCAGTCTATATGGGAGGCATGAACACTCCTTTTTGGGCTGACAGCACACACGTCACAACTCCCGAGAAATTGAAAGGACCTGAAGGGGTCGCTGAACAAATTTTTCAAGAAGATGATGGACGACCAGAAATCATTATAGATAAGTAAGAAGAACCAGCCGTTCCCGATTGGGGGGCGGCTATTTTAATGTAATTGCGCCCTATCTAATGATCAAACGATAATTGCACGAATTGGGAAGACATTTGCGGATTTTGAAAACAAAATAGAAAAAGACTGGTCACGAGGGACCAGTCTTTTTCATAACTTAACTTATTCTCCAAGTTGTTCTTCTTTTACTTTTGCTACGACCGCTTCAACAGCTTCCGCTTCATCTGAACCTTCAGCTGTAAACTTCACTTCCGCACCATTAGGAATACCTAGTGACATGACACCCATAATAGACTTCATGTTTACCGACTTGCCCTTATACTCAATATTGACATCTGATTCATATTGACCGGCAATTTGGACTAACGCTGTTGCTGGACGTGCGTGAAGCCCATCTGCGGATGTAACCGTTATTGTTTGTTCTGTCATAAAAAATCTCTCCTCTTACTTCTTAATTTGAATAATATCGGGATCGTTGTGCTTGACTTCACCAGTTGCTTTCACTTCAACAGACTGGCCTTCACTTAAATTAGTAAAGACGATCGGTGTCATTATAGAAGGAGCATTTTCCTTTACATATTCAAGGTCAACTTCCATCAGGGCTTGACCTTGTTTAATTGTGTCTCCTTCTTCAATAAGAGCTGTAAAACCTTCTCCTTTAAGCTTCACAGTATCTATTCCAATGTGGATCAGAATTTCCATTCCATTATCCGCTTGAAGCCCGATCGCGTGCTTTGTAGGGAAAACATTCAGCACTTTACCGTTAATCGGTGAAATGATTTTACCATCTTCCGGTTCGATCGCAAATCCATCCCCCATCATTTTACCAGAGAATACTTGGTCTGGCACCTCTGTTATAGGCAAGAGACGTCCCTTCATCGGACTGATGAACTCTAAATCACCTTTTGTTACAGGTGCTTCGGCACTTTTTGCTTCATTCACAATTTCAGCAACGTCATCTTTAGAACGAGGTGTTTTGCCATCAATAATATCTTGGATTTGCCCTCTTAGTGTATCAGATACAGGGCCAAAGATCGCTTGGATGTTGTTTCCAACTTCCATTACGCCTGAAGCACCAAGTTTTTTCAAACGATTCTTATTAACGTTTCCTTTATCGTTAACCGATACACGTAGCCGCGTAATACACGCATCTAAATGATCGATATTTTCCTGACCGCCCATTGCTTCGAGGATTTCAAATGGAAGATCGCCAACTTCACCGTCATCTTCAGCATCCTCTGCTTCATCCTCGCGACCAGGTGTAGCAAGGTTGAACTTAAGAATAGCCCAGCGGAAGCCAAAGTAGTAAATAACAGAGAAACAAAGACCAACGATGATCACCCACCACCAGTCGGTACGGTTTGGCAGAACACCGAAAAGAATGAAATCAATCAGACCGCCTGAGAAAGTCTGTCCAATCTTAACTCCTAAAATTTCCATGATCATAAAGGAGAAACCTGCAAATATACAGTGGATTCCGAATAGTAACGGTGCCACAAATAAGAATGAAAATTCAATTGGCTCTGTTATCCCTGTTAAGAAAGATGTCAATGCAGCTGATGCCATGATACCGCCAACAACTTTCTTACGTTCAGGCTTAGCAGTATGATAAATCGCAAGTGCCGCTGCAGGCAGACCAAACATCATGAACGGGAATTTACCGACCATAAATGTACCTGCCGTAAACTCAACACCATCTTGTAACTGAGCAAAGAAAATGGCCTGGTCGCCTCGTATCACTTCTCCTGCAGCGTTCGTATACGTTCCAAACTCAAACCAGAAAGGTGAGTAGAAAATGTGGTGTAATCCAAATGGAATTAATGCACGTTCAATCACACCAAAGAAAAATACGGAAATCGTTTGGTTCGTTTCTAACATTAAATAAGACAGTGCATTCAGACCAGATTGTGCATATGGCCATACGAAAAGCATAATCATACCAAGGAACAATGATGTAAATGCTGTAATTATCGGAACAAATCGCTTCCCGGCAAAGAAACCTAAGAACTGAGGTAGTTCAATATTATAATACCTATTATACATCGATGCAGCTAATATACCGACGATAATCCCGCCAAATACACCAGTCTGTAATGTTGGTATGCCTAGAACTTCTGCATAGGCTGGATCTGATGTCATATCGGCAGTAACCCCACCGAGCACCCCCATGACGACATTCATAATTAAGTAACCAATGATCGCTGCGAGGCCGGCAACCCCGTCCCCTTTTGCCAAACCAATCGCAACACCTACAGCAAACAGTAACGGTAAGTTATCAAAGACAATCCCACCAGCTTCAGCCATGACTAGAAGTAAAGTTTGGACCCATGGCGTACCGAAGAATGGTACTTTATTAACAAAATCGTCTTGAGCAAAGCTTGTGCCAAAAGCAAGCAGAATACCAGCAGCTGGCAGCAACGCTACAGGAAGCATTAAAGCTTTACCGACTTTTTGCAATGTACCAAAAGCATTTTTAAACAAGTGAATCTCCCCCTAATTTTTTATTGTGATGAAAAACAGCTATTGTCAGAAAAATAAAACGGTTTCATAATAGCAGAAAAGAAAAGGGACATCTTAGACAAGAGTAAAACCATCCTGTAACAGGAGTGGAAAGACTATTCTCCTAAAGTCGTCCCTATCAGAACTTTTTACAGCAATAAAAAAGGCATGAGTATAGAGCCCCCTATAGAAACATTTGGATACACTTCTTCCAAGTGGTTCTATAAGATTCTCCGATACTCATGCCTGATCGAATCAGTAACACGTAACGTTAAGATTTATAGGTTAACCTGTGTAAATGAATCGTTAAGTAGATTGCTTCTGACTCATCTACAGGCTTATTCAGCTGTTTTTGCATCACTTTAATTAACTTCCAAGCTAAATTATAGCATACAGGATACTCTTGTTTCAACATGTTAGCGAGTCGAATTTCATCTCTTGTATTCTCCTCCTGATCGACACGATCTACAGCCCTGTGCAAGTGTTGTACCAAACGATGGTAATCCACACTATGACGATCAATGGTTACCTCCATGGTTTCTTCAACTAATTGGACAAGTGTTGTAATCAACTGATTGTGCCGATTAATTTCACGAAGAGTTTTGTCTGTCACTGCACTATGAATATGTAAGGCAATAAACCCTATTTCACCTTCAGGGAAATGAATTCTCATCTTATCATAAACCATTGTGACCACTTCCATTGCCACTTGGTATTCTTTCGGGTAAAGCGACTCGATTTCGGGTAAAAAAGGATTGTTAAATTGCATGCTCTTTTGTGAACGACTAATAGCAAAAGCTAGGTGGTCGGTTAAGGCAACATGAATGTGTTCGTTTAACTCCTGGCCCATTCTAGTTTCAATATGATAAAGGATATCATTCATAAAATCGATAAAATCTTCATCGATATATGGAAGAAGGTTGACATACTGCTCTTTCTCCTTCTCACTACTAAGCAGAAACGTTTTATCAGCTTTATTAAACGAAGCGAAATCTCCCTTTTTCTTCCCGAATCCTATTCCCTTGCCAATTAACACCACCTCTTCATACGAGGGATGTTTTGCAATAACCACATTATTATTCAATACTTTGTCAATCGTCAAACCTTCATCCATATTCGTTCCTCCACACCGTAACACCAGTCTTTTTTACTAATATTATTTATCTCTCTACTCCTTATCGTATAGTGCCTTCTCTTTTTTGACAACAGCTCTGTACTAAATCTTTTGTTTCTCCAAAGCCAAAGATGTAAAATCTATAAGGGATTTAAATTTGGAATTTAGGAAGGAGTTCCACACATGATCAAATTATTCATCACAGACCTAGATGGAACGTTGCTTGGAATGGACCATTATATTAAACAAAAAGATATCGATTCCTTTTATCTACTTATGAATCATAATGTTGAGCTTGCGGTCGCTACAGGGCGGATGGAGCATGAAATTGCAGAAGTTCTCCGAAGAATGGAACTCAAAGGGCATCGCATCAGTCAAAATGGTGCATTTGTCTACGGACAAGATGACCTGCTCATCCACTCAGAAACATTTACTAAAACAACCGCTGACCATGTCATAGCTACTATTCAAGACTACCCTATGGTTACGACTGTTTCTACTGCAACAGACACCTATACATCCGAACACAACGAATGGATTGACGTAATCAATGAACAGCTTTTTCACGATATTATTGTTAAACCGAGTTTTGTTGAAGAATTTGGACAAACACTCCATCCCTCCAAATTCACCCTGCACGGAAATGAAGAGGACATAGCCCATACACATGAGCAGGTAAGCAATCAATTTGGAGAAACGGTAGATGCTTTTATTTCACACAAGAATGTGATTGATATTATGCCCCCTTCAATTAATAAAGGGAACAGTATTTTAGCTCTATTAAGCCACCTCAGGATTAGGCCGGACGAAATTGCTTGTGTCGGGGATTCTTTTAATGATCTCCCTATGTTTGCCGTGACACCAAACAGCTATGTGATGTCTACAGCACATCCTGACGTCCAGGCAAAAGCAAATACTGTTGTTGATCATGTTTATGAAGCCATTGAGGATTTAGATAGCAAGGGAATGCTATAGTACATGGAACCGCTCATCTCTCTATAGGATGAGCGGTTTATTGATATGATTCTAACCTGTGCACAAGCGTATATGGTTTTACATAATAGCTTTCCACTGCCGCCCCCTCATTTTTAAGGGCATCCTCCAGGCGAATCAAAAAATGCTCTCGAGTGATCCACTGTCTCCTATTTTCATCTGTCATCTTTTGAAAAACAGCATTTTTAGTCTCACCTGGCTGAGGACGAATCTCCCCTGAATGATACGTCCCTTTAAAAACAATACATACTACGCCTAACGTCATATTGTGATAGACACCCGTTATCCCTTCCACTTTCACAAAAACCCCTGTTTCTTCTAACACTTCTCGCTTGATTGCTTCCTCAAGGCTTTCGTTGTTTTCTAAACGTCCCCCGGGCATTTCATACGTGTCTGGACGGTGCTCATTCTGCACAAGGAGCACCTCCCCTTTTTCATTAACAAAACATCCTGAAACGGAAACGATGTGTTTTTGAAGATGGTAACCCCCTCCCTCTTCTAAAAAATCTTCCTGCAGATGATGGTACAATCGTTCTGCCTTTAACGATTTTTTATAAAGTGTCGACTCGTTAATTTTACGATCGATAACTAGATAATCTTCATAGCTGTCATATTCCCATATTGTTACCACTTCAGTATGGTCTAATGTCGTATAATGTCCGGCTAAACGAACACCATGAGCTAGTTGAATTGGTAGCACATACTCATGGAAAAAACGGGTGAACGGCTCATATTGATTTGGAACTATCTTGTATGTTGCTCTCCTATATAACATCTTTCCCTCCTAGTGAATTGGTTATTTGTTATCAATATTCTCATCAATAAACTGATCGATTAAATCAAACGGAAAACCTTTACGGTATAAACCTGTTTTAACCTTTTGCTTTAACTCAAACCCCTCCGCTTTACGCTCATACTTTCTCAACAATTTCTCTCCTTGATAAACAATCGCCTCCCATTCTGAATGCTCTTCTTGCTCCTCTTCAGGCAGCTGACCAATAACTTCTTTAATAACATCAGTTTGAAAACCTTTCTGCATCAAGGTTTGCTGCACATTTTGTATTTGTTGCCGATGTGATTTTTTCCTGTCACTATTCAGCTTTTTCTTAGCAAATTTCAGCGCTTTTTCCACTTGTTTATCAAAAGAGAAATAGTCCAGTGCCTCTTCAGCTAATTGCGACTGAACTCCTTTTTCAATCAATTCTTTCTTTACTAAAAGCGGTCCCTTGCTTGAGGTTTGCATACGTGTTCTAACAAGAGAAATCGCAAACTCCTGATCGTTAAGCAATTTCTCTTTCTTCAAACGATTAATAATCTCCTCAATATGAGCCTCGTCAGCTTCTTTTTTAAGTAAATAATCACGAATTTCTTTTTCTGAGCGCATTCGGTAGCTTAAATAGTTGATAGCTAGGGTATATGTCTTATGTATCGTATCTTTTTGGACTAAAGCGTTAATACTTGTTTCTTCAAGCTCCATCGATTTTTGGAGCTGAAACTTCACAAGAATATCTTCGCCAACGCTAAAACCGTAGGCCTCCCCTTGACCTCGGTCCAAAAAGATATTATAACGATTCTTATTTCTTTTTTGTGTTGTAATTCGAGTAATTTTTGCCAAGCGAAATACACCCCTTTTTTTTATTGTAGCATGAGAACAATGTGTTCGGTCACGGGAAGAGTCGTTTCCCTTTTATACTACTTTGCAGAAAAATATAGAGGAGGAGATTATCTTGAAGATAGCCATTACCGGCGGAACAGGCTTTGTAGGATCAAAACTTACCCAGAAACTTATTAACGAAGACCATCACGTGTACATACTCACAAGAAGCCCGGACAAGCATGAAAATACTGATCATGTTACACATATTGGGTGGCTAAGAGATGAATACACTCCATCGCATCAGCTTCCTTCAGTAGATGCTATCGTAAACCTTGCTGGTGAATCATTAAATAGCGGGCGATGGACGGAAAAACGGAAAAAATCTATTATGGACAGCCGCATTCAGGCGACTGAAGGAGTGATCGACCTGATTGAACGCATGAACCCTAAACCAGAAGTGCTAATCAACGCCTCAGCCGTAGGCTTTTATGGACAATCAGAAACAAAAACTTTTACAGAAGAGACAGATAGACCCGGAGAAGATTTCTTAGCAAACGTCGTCGTTGAATGGGAAAAACGAGCAGCGAAAGCACAAAGCCTCGGTGTACGTACTGCGTTCGTTCGCTTTGGCGTGATTCTTGGAGAAAAAGGAGCGTTACCCAAAATGACCATTCCCTATAAACTTATGATTGGAGGAAATTTAGGATCTGGTGAACAATGGATGTCTTGGATTCATATCGATGATGTGGTTGAACTCATCGACTACTCATTAAGGACTTCTTCGATCGAAGGTCCTGTGAATGGAACAGCGCCTAATCCTAAACGCAACAAAGACTTTGGTCAAACCCTTGGAACTGTGCTTGGACGCCCACACTGGATTCCAGCCCCTTCTTTTGCTTTAAAAACGGTTCTTGGTGATATGAGCTCATTATTACTGAACGGCCAATCCGTCATACCAAACAAAGCAATATCACATGGTTATTCATTTATTTTTCCCGAGTTAAAGCCTGCCTTACAATCGCTTTTAAAATCTTAACGAAGCTTTTCATGCTTTTTTGTGTACCTTTCTATTTCCCATTCAGTATAATACAGGAAAAAGATAGCGGAGGTTAAGAACCTGGGAGTAGATGATCGAGTGGGATCAATTGAGAAAGGCAAGGATGCCGACCTTGTATTATGGGATGGCCATCCTTATGACTTTGTGCCCTCTCCTGTATGGACCATGATTGATGGAAAAGTGGTATATGATTAAAACAGACCTCTAAAAGCAATGAAAAAATTCATAAAACGCCTATTCCCTTTTTAAATAAAATCGATTATTATTACCTTAAGTAAGACAATCTGATCGTAATGTAGGGAGGCAAATGGTGCGCCACCAGTCATGTAGATTGGTTCTAGTGGGTTCGATTCCCACCCCGAATTTTTGTGAGCAATTGATAAAAATTCGAGGGTGGTCCGAACCAACAATGCACGCTATCTCCCTGCGTTCAGACTGCCCTCCTCTATTCACAAGGAGGGGTTTTTTGTGCTAAAAAAACGTGATTTGCATGACTCTAAAGCTCTGTTTGAATTGATGAGTCACCCCGAAGTATTTCCATACGTCCGCCACAAAGCCACAACAAGTGATGAATTCTATTTTCTGACAAAACAAACGATTGAAGCAGAAGAGCTTGGTGAATCCATTTCGCGCACCATCCTTGACGAGTGGGGACAACCGATCGGTACAATCAATTTATTTAATATACAAGAAAATAAAGGCTTTCTCGCCACATGGATTGGGCAGCCATATTTCGGTAAAGGGTACAATCAATTGGCAAAAGATTTATTTTTCGAGGAGTTATTTTTCCAGCTTGAGATTGAAGCGATTTTTCTGAAGATCCGTCGTACAAATGTACGCTCACTGAAAGCCGCATTAAAAATCCCATATGCAAACAAAGCAAATAATCTTTATCCTGAGGTATTATCCTGGATAAATCGTGAACAGCCCGTCTATGATTTATTTGTTATTACAAAAGAACAATATCTCTTCCACTATTATGGTGAGCAAGAACAAAGTGGGGGAATTTTAGAAGCATAAGGTGACTTATGCTTCTTTCTAACTATCTAAACAGTTGTCTTTGTTTAACGAAACATCCCATTCCGATGTTGACTTTAGCCAAACCAGTCTCTAATTAAATAATCTGCGGAAAAGGGACATTTGTTTCTTTTGAAGATTGGTTCTTCCTCACCTTTTCTAAAGGTACACTAATTTCAGGAGTACCATATACGCCTGGTGCAATCTCATACTTATCAAATATGAGAACAAGTTGTTCACCATTAATATAAAAAGCTGTATCTTCTCTTACGGAATTAAATGATTGGTGAAAATAAGTATCCGGTTCATTTGCCATTTGTTTTTTCACTTCTTGATTAAGCAATGGCATCTTCACCACATCCTTCAATGTAATCACCCTGCCATTATCTCCGTTACTAAAGTTAATTGACCTCACTGTCGAGTTATAATTGTTTCCCCTTGAAATATTCGATGTCATGACGACAGAAATCATCTTATCGTCCTCGATCACTTCTTCTTCCTCATAATAAAGAACTGGAAACCCTGTTGATTGTTCAGCTACACGCTTCACTTCTCTAACTGTATCCTCAAGTTTATTACTCACTTTTTTATTGACCTGTTCTTGAAGCTTTTCATTAGGGAGACCATTAAAAACGGGGTAATCAATATGGATTTCATAGTCCTGCATGACTTTATCCTTATGCTTAATACTGTATAGACTACCTTCAGCGAATATATTTGAACTGTACACTAAAAACAGCAATAAAAACCATATACTTATCTTTTTCAATGGTCCATTCCTCCTTTAGCAATTAGTTTGACCCAATTATTAAAAACTAAAGGGGAATGATGAAGATAACTTATTTTTCCAAGCGTTGAACCATCTTTTCATTTGCCACATAAATAGCCTCGTTTTCAACTTCTGCAAAACCATACGCAGTAACAAAACCTAAGCATTCATATTTGAACGCTGTCTGCCATATATCCAATTTATTCGTTATTTCAGCAATGGTAATAAGACCAGCATTGGATGAATCTTGGCTTACTAAGTTTGAGCCAAAGTGTTCCGCCACATCCTTTGCGACTTCAGTTGTTTTCTGCTGTGCCACCCTTACAATTAAACAGCCTATCATATCACACATCCTTTCAATAAATAGGAACGTTTGTTCTTTTTCATTATATCCATTCCCTTCCAACAAATCAACTCCTATTCAAAAAGTTATTGCTTTTTTATGAATATTTGATAAACTGTTAAACGCTTTACTATGAAAGGGGAGGGATTTTATGATTCGCAGACTTACCCAAAAAGATGATCCGGCTTGCCAACACCTGCTTTCTGTTAAACCAGCAGAAAACTTATTTATTATCGGAGATATTGAGAACTTTGGTTATGACCAGGATTTTCAAAAATTATGGGGGATTTTCACCGAGATGGTCAGCTAAAAGCAGTATTATTAAAGTATCATAACAATTACATTGCCTATGCAAATGAGTCCTTTGATGCCAAGGGTTTTGCTGCAATTATTAACGAAGATCCTGAATTTATGCAGTTATCTGGTCTGCAGGTCATTACTGAAAAAATTCTTCCTTACATTAAAGTCGGGAGTTTACGTACTCGTTCCTTATATTATGCCAAATGTGACGGTGCTGAAAAGCTAAGCATAGATGTAGATATTAGTCAGGTAAAACTGGCAACGACAAATGATGTACAAAGAATCGTTCATTTACAAAACCAGATCCCTGAATTTGAGCGAGATAATACTCGTGAAGATAGCATTCGAAAAGGAATGGAACAGAAATCTGCGCGAGTATATTTTAGTGAAGACAACGGTACGATGATTTCAAGTGCCTCCACTACAGCGGAAAATTCGATGTCAGCCATGGTAGTAGGGGTATGCACCCATCCAAATTATAAACGTAAAGGTTATGCGAGTACCTGTATGCATAAATTATGTCAAGATCTACTAGCAGAAGGAAAAATGCTATGCTTGTTTTATGATAATCCCGAAGCAGGTTCTATTTATAAAAGGCTTGGCTTTGAGGATATTGGAATGTGGATGATGCACATTTTTGAAAAAGCAGAAGAAACTTCAGCAGTGTAGGCAAGGGGGTGAAAAGAGGAACAAATTCGATGGTTTTTATGTTTTCGTTTCTTTTTAGTAAACCGATGGTACTCTCATAAAATTTTGAAGTCTTTTCTAGATCAGTGACTCTCACTGTCACAACACCTACACGAGCATCTCGTCAGTGTTATTTCCACCTAATAAGTTACTTTTTGTAAGTTGATTATACTTATTCACTATGTAAAATTCAACTGATAAAGGTTTAAATCCTTTACAAAAAGTAAATAAGGAGAAAGAACACGTTATTTTAGGAGGAGGAGATCTAATGGAACAAGTCATGTTCATTCAAACCGGAACAGGAACAGATGTGCACGGCCAAAATATAACAAAGGCCTCTGTTCGGGCAGTAAAAAATGCTATTCACTCTAATTCCATGCCAGGAATCAGATCAGCGTTACCTAACCAATCCCTCGATGAGATGAAAATACACGTGAGACTCGCTTTGCCAACAGATCATGAACAGTTAGATGAGCAAGAAGTTAAACAGGCTATTCCTTATGGACAGGTTACGTTAGAAAAGATCCAAGGCGGAATGCTGACATCAAGCCGGATTTTTCTTGAAGACAAAGAAGATAAAAATGACATGATGTACATTGTAAATGCGGCCGTTGAAGTCGGCTATTAACGAAAGAATCCCCAAGGAATGACTGGCTCACTCCTTGGGGTATAATTATTCTGAATCTTCCTGTTCACGTTGATCCATGTACTCTTTATAATATTCACTTCGCTGGAAATTAACTTCATCCGGTCCTGTATATCCGTCCATATCTGTTGATACAAACGATTCAAATTCCTCTACATAACCACCATTGTCTTCCTCTTCATCCATCAATGATGAGCCTTCATAAGTCATACCATTTTCATTAAAATTGGCAACCACTTCATAGCTGTCGTTTCCGTCATTCCACTCTAACTCATTAAGAACATCTTCTTCCACTGGACGATCACCCGCTACATGATCATCTCCAGCAGACCGAATGGTACGAGCTGTTGGTACGGCTTCCAGTCTTTCTAACGGAATCTTTTCCCCAGTTTTCTCACAAATCCCATAAGTGCCTTGTTCGATTTGCTTTAATGAGTAGGATATTTCTGACAGTTCATCTTCAAGATGGGTTAACAAGGCCATATCCTTTTCTCTTTCATAAAGATCTGTGCCTGAATCAGCTGGGTGGTTATCATACTGGGACAACTCACCAGATGATCGGCTGCTAGCTAAGCCTTGCTCTAATCCAAAATGATTATTGTCGATTAATCGTTGCTCTATTTCCTGTTTTCTTTCTTCTAATTGTTTTTTAAAATGTGTATAATCCATTTTCTCACACTCCAGTTCTTCTTACTGGTTAGTGTGGCTATCTCAATCCTCTCTATACAGGCAACGGATCGTATTATTTTGACATGTATAATTGATTACAAAAAAAGAACGACCCGCAAAAAGGCCGTTCTCACTTTACTATTTGCGTAAGGCTTGTAAAAAGTCTTCCTTTAAATCTTCAATATCTTCGAGTCCAATGGAGACACGAACTAAACCATCAGTGATCCCCAGTTCGCTGCGGCGTTCTGCAGGAATCGATGCATGCGTCATTTTTGCAGGAACCGAAATTAAGCTTTCCACTGCTCCAAGACTTTCAGCTAGTGTGAAGAAGCGAGTATTCTTGAGTACTCGATCTGCTTTCTCCCCACTTCCAACATCAAAAGAAATCATTCCGCCGCTACCACGAGCTTGACCCTGGTGAACTTGATGGCCTTTATGACTTTCAAGACCAGGGTAATAAATGTTTGTTACCTCTGGGAGTCCTTGTAAGAACTCGATAAATGCACGAGTATTTTCTTCAATCTCCTCCATGCGAATACCTAGGGTTTTGATCCCGCGCATCAATAACCAGGAATCCTGCGGTCCAAGAATCCCACCAGAAGAATTTAGTACAAAATGGACATTTTCAGCAAGCTGCTGTGAATTGACGACAACTAACCCGGCTACAACGTCACTGTGTCCACCAAGATACTTCGTTGCACTGTGAAGAACGATATCGGCACCAAAGTCAATTGGATTTTGCCAGTATGGTGTACTGAAGGTGTTATCAACAATAAAAGTTAGATCCTTTCCTTTCGCTAGATCAGACACTTTTTTCAGATCAGTGATTTTTAGTAACGGGTTGGTTGGCGTCTCGACATAAATCGCTTTTGTGCGATCAGTAATGGCCGCTTCGATATTCGCAACATCACTTGTATCCACAAATGTTGCTTCTAATCCAAACCGGTTAATCACATTAGAAACAAGACGATACGTACCGCCATATACATCATCAGTGAAAACGACATGATCACCTTGATTGAAGGTCATAAGCACTGCTGTGATCGCTGCCATTCCTGAACCAAAAGCAAATCCCGCATGCCCACCTTCCAGCTCCTTGATCAATTCTTCGAGAGCAAATCTCGTTGGGTTGCCTGTTCTTGAATATTCATAACCACGGTGCTGACCAACTCCGTCTTGAGCGTACGTACTTACTTGATAAATCGGCACAGAAACCGCACCTGTTTCCTTATCTCCTGTAATCCCGCCATGGATTAACTGAGTTTTCTTTCTCATTGACATCACTCCTCGTAAATCCCTTGACTTAAGTATCGTTCACTGCTGTCAGGGAAAATCGTAACAATCTTCGTACCTGGCTTCGCTTGCTCAGCTTCTCTTAGCGCAGCTTCAAACGCAGCGCCAGAGGAACTGGCCACAAGCAGCCCTTCGTTAAGCGCAAGCTCTCTCACACGATCAAATGCCACTTGATCTGGAACCGTATGAATAGCGTTGAAATATTGCTTTTCCATATAGAAAGGCAAAAACTCCATTCCTATTCCCTCTGTACGGTGAGGTCCAGGCTCTCCTCCGTTTAACACCGAACCTTCGGGCTCAACGATCACAGTTTTAATGGCCTCATTTTGTTCTTTAAGATAACGAGACGTTCCCATAAAGGTTCCACCCGTGCCCGCACCTGCTATAAAAACGTCGACCGCGCCGTTTAAATCGTTATAAATTTCCGGACCCAACGTTTCATAATACGTATCTGGATTAGCACGATTGTTAAACTGTTCCGGGCTAAATGAGTTCGGAATTTCTTTACAAAGCTCATCTGCCCGTCTAATCGCCCCGCGCATTCCTTGTTCTGTCGGGGTATTTACCACTTCGGCACCGAGGGCCCTCATTAATGTTTGTTTTTCCTGACTAAACTTTTCAGGAGTTACAAACATAACACGAAACCCTTTGCCGATTGCCGCAAGGGCTACACCAATTCCTGTATTGCCGGCCGTTGGTTCAATAATAGTACCGCCCTTTTTCAATAAACCTCTTCCAAGTGCATCCTCAATCAACTTTAAACCCAGACGGTCTTTAACACTACCGCCTGGGTTCATGAATTCAAGCTTAGCAAAAATACGTGCCTGATTCGGTATCGATGAGTGGGTCAGCTCAATCATTGGGGTATTGCCAATTAATGATTGTACGTTTTTGACGTAAGCCATAGGTTACCTCACCCTCCGAATTTAAAAGACTTGATCCCATTCATCGCGTCTATCCAGCAAGTCTTTCGCAAGTCCTTTTGCACCTTCTAGGCTGTGACTAGCCGCGAATCCACACTGCACCTCATTACATGCCGGAACTTCATCTGCTTCAAGCACATCTTTCAATGTATTTTCCAACAGCTGAAGGACATTTTCATAACTGTCATCATTGAGGACTGCTAGATAAAAGCCTGTTTGGCATCCCATTGGTCCAATATCGATAATTCGGCTGTGATGGTCACGACTCTTCTCTGCCATCAGGTGCTCTAAAGAGTGCAAAGCAGGCATATCCATGTACTCTTTATTGGGCTGTTTTACACGAATGTCGTATTTATAAATTTTATCCCCATGGTCTCCTTCGGTCACACCGACTAGGCGTACATATGGTGCTTTCACTTTCGTATGGTCAAGGTTAAAGCTTTCTACATTCATCTTAGGCATAAACTATTCTCCTTTTTTAGCTTGTATTAACCAAGCGAATTTGTTCTTCTGTTTAAAGGATACCTCAAAACCTGCTTTGAGAAACATTTGTTCAAGGTCATTGAGATAGGCATAATATTCTTCCTGTAAATCTTGTGCCAAGTTAAGATAACCTTTTTCCTCAGCATCCTTTACTAATGACAGTTTGTGGGCTTCATCCTTAAAAAGTGTATCGATGAAGATAATCTTCCCACCTTCTTCAAGTTTATCATAATACGATTGTATTGCTAATCGTTTCTCACCTTCGTTTAAATGATGAAACGCGAAAGAACTAACGATTGATTTGATTGGCAACTGTAAGGAAGGAAAATTAATAAAGTCCCCTTCATACACAGCCGCTTCCGGGCACTTCACGTTTGCAATCCGACGCATTTCTTCAGATGGCTCAACTCCCGCAACCACTTTATTTTGGGCAACCATCTTTTTCGTTAAGTTGGCCGTTCCAACCCCAAATTCTAAAACTGGTGAAACCGCTAAATCAGCCAGCTCCTGGAGCATAGCCTCATAGCCCTCAAAAACCTCTTTATATTCAGGATCTTTTCCAGATACCGTATCATCATAAGAACTTGCCCATTGATTGAAAAGGTCGACAAATTCAACTCCCATTAGCTTCAACCCCTTATTAATGATAATTCCTATCTATATACTCGGAATTATATATTTAATTTATCATATTTAACGGACTGACTCAATGTTATTGTTTTTTGAAAAGTTTTAGAGGAAAGACACAAAGGCAATTGCTCTCTAAGCCGTATCGATTGTCCCCTAACCCCATTTTTCCATAAAAAGAGTGCAGCCTGTCTCTGAGCAGGCTGCACTCTTTTTATCTTTTTCTTCGTTTAGACGAGCGTTGCTGTTTTTCCGAACCAAACCGTTCTGTTTCTTTCCGAGGAGATAGAGCGTCTAATGTTCTTCTGTGGAGCTTCTCCCCAATACCTTTTTCTATAACTTTTAGTGCTTGTCGATCTTTAGGCGCGATAAAGGTAATAGCGAGTCCTTTTCCGCCGGCTCGGCCTGTTCTGCCAATTCGGTGGATATAACTCTCGGCATCTTGCGGCACATCATAGTTAAAAACATGGGTAATCCCTTCGACATCCAGCCCCCTTGCTGCTACGTCTGTCGCAACCAAATATTGAATTTTCGCATCACGGAAACGCTTCATCACTTTCTCTCGTTTCGCTTGAGACAGGTCCCCGTGAAGCTCATCAGCTTCGAATCCTCGACTGAGCAAGGCTTCATTCAGCTTTCTAGCCCTCCTTTTTGTCCGGCAAAAAATCAAGGCTAGAAAGGGCGGTGTTCACCCATAATCTTTAGTAAAGCATCTTGTTTAGCCCGGTCCGTTGTTTCATAGACAAGCTGCTTAATCTCTGACAAGGTAACTGTCTCTGATTTAACCGTTACGCGCTCCGGATTTGTTAAATATTTTTTCGCTAGGGAGTTAACCTGCTGTGAAATCGTAGCAGAAAAGGCGCTCGTTTGCCGGTTTGCAGGTGTTTGCTGTAAAATAGCGGCCACATCAGGGAGGAAGCCGGCTTCAAGCATTTGATCTGCCTCATCCAACACGACATGTTCAACAGCGCCCAAGTTTAACGTCTCCCTGCGTAAGTGATCAAGAAGGCGCCCAGGCGTAGCCACAACCAGGTGAGCTCGTCCATTTAATTTATGTGCCTGCTTGGCGACATCTTGTCCACCATAGACGGCCAGCACATTCACATCCTTAGGGAGCAGCTTTTCCGCTTCACTTGTTATTTGCAGGGCAAGCTCCCTCGTTGGGGTAACAATCAACCCCTGAACTTCAGATCTCCCGACATCTATTTTTTGTAAAATTGGCAGTAGAAAGGCAAGCGTCTTCCCTGTTCCAGTCTGTGCCTTTGCAATAACATCCTTCCCATCCAGAAGCCTCGGAATTGTTTTTTCCTGAATGGGGGTGGGGGCCGTTACTCCATGGATTCTAAGCCTTTCAACTAATGCGCCTTCTATCTCAATATCTTTAAATGTTTTCATCTCATTCACTTCTTTCCTCATTTCCTCCTTCTATTCTAACTGAAATCTTTAAGCTGTGAATGCTTTTGTAAAAATAACCTCATGTACTCGTTTCAAAACCCATATAATATAGGGAACAACAATGTTAGGGGGCCATAAATGGATATTCAAGTAAGACAAGGAGATACACTTTGGTACTATGCCAATACATTTAATGTTCCTTTATCCTTAATTATTGATTCTAATCCTTCTGTTATTCCTACTAATTTAAATGTAGGCCAGACTGTAAGAATACCTGGATACCGTTCCTCCATCTACCAAATACGGCCAGAAGACACGTTTTATAAAATTGCTACAGCTCATCAAATTTCTTTAGACAATCTGCTTCTATTGAATCCAACTGTCAATCCAACCTCA
This sequence comes from Halobacillus amylolyticus, assembly GCF_022921115.1. NCBI lineage: Bacteria > Bacillati > Bacillota > Bacilli > Caryophanales > Bacillaceae > Halobacillus > Halobacillus amylolyticus. The sequence goes on from NZ_CP095075.1 coordinate 1,479,616, forward strand.
CTACAAGTGGGACAAACGATACAAATTCCCAAGCGAGTGACCACACCTGTTGTGAATGGCAATCAGAATTATGACTTCCAGGTTTTAACGAATCATTTAAACCAGCTTTATGAGCTGTATCCTTTTATTAGGAGAGAAGCGATCGGAAATAGCGTTATGGGGAAAGACTTAGTGGAGTTACAAATTGGGCGAGGACCAAGGGTGGTTCACTGGAACGGCTCCTTTCATGCTAACGAATGGATAACGACAGCCATCATTATGGAATTTTTAAACACATATTTACTATCACTAACGAATAGAGAAACCATTCGTGGAAGGCTGATGAATCCTTTTTATGATCAGATCACCTTATCTATTGTTCCGATGGTTGATCCCGATGGCGTTAACCTCGTACTAAACGGGCCTCCTGAAGGTGAATTCGGAGAGCTCGCTCTACAAATTAACAATGGCAGTTCCGATTTTAGTGGATGGAAAGCTAATATACGTGGAGTTGACTTAAATAACCAATATCCTGCCATGTGGGAGGTAGAAGCTGCCCGCAAACCAACGGAACCAGCCCCCGCGACTTTCCAGGTTATCAGCCGTTAACGGAACCGGAGAGTATTACAATGGCAGAATTAGCCGGAACTCGTTCCTTTGATAAATTGTTGGCTTTTCATACGCAAGGGGAAGTCATTTATTGGGGATATGAAGGGCTTGCCCCACAAAGGGCTGAAGTGATTGTGAATGAGTTTGAAAGAGTAAGTGGTTATGAACCCATCCAGTTTATTGATAGCTATGCTGGATACAAGGATTGGTTTATTAAAGTATGGCAGTGTCCAGGTTATACAGTTGAATTGGGAAGCGGCGTTAACCCCCTCCCGCTAAGCCAATTTGAAGAAATTTATCAAGAAACACTGGGGATATTTTTAGCGAGCATTTATATGTAGATAAGATGCCTGCTCCTCAGGCATCTTTATCATTGAGAACTTGTTTAATTTGCTCAAAGTGATGCACGTCATGCTGCATAATCCCTTCCAAGTATTCATATAAACTTACTTTACTGGATTGCAAAGATATCGCCTCTTCGTAGCGAATATCCTCAATATCATTTAATCGATTCACAAGCTCACGTCTCGTTTGCTCGAATAAATCAACCGTTTCTTCCTTACTGTCATTGCGTGCTTGAATAGCTGCTTTCTCATTCATTACTTCAACATCAGGCGGCACTGGCATATCCTGTGAGGTGAACAGGTACGGCAAACGTTTATTTATAATAAATTCATCCCATAGCACAAGATGGCGTACAACTTCCGCTACGCTCCATTTACCTTGTTCAATTGGCAGCCTCCATGATTCCTCCGGCAGTTGACTTAAGGATTGTACCCAATCAATCGAATCTTCGAAATGTCCAATGACCTGCTGTTTTTTTGAAAAACCTTGACCATTCATAACGCCACTCCTACTCTAGTTACTTTCCACTTCAGACTGATCCATATGTCCGTCATGCTCCTCAATAATGCTTAAGGCACTTTTGTACCCCTCTTCCTTCACATCAAATTGTAGTAGATGGGTCAAATGGCGATCTGAGCCAGGATTTTTGAAATTGCTTAATGGAACTAATCGAGCCAACAGCGATGAATCATCTGGGATTGGTTCAACAAGCTCGTTCTCAATTTCAATCTTTTGCAAGGAAGCTTTAGCACTTTCAGCATCATTCTCCGTCTTAAAATAGGCCTCTACGTGTTTAGTCATATCGTCATATCCTTTCATCGTTTTTACTGTTATAATAGCCCTTTTTCACCCATCTCAAACATACTGCCGTTTATCCTCATAAAACATGACTAACACACAGGTATGGTATGACGAGATGTTTTAAGAAGTGACAGTTGGCCTTAACCGTGATGCTTCCAATGCTATTGGCTAGCACTTTAATTACCGCATCCTCCATGGGGATTGTGTAATCCTAATCGTACGTCTCGATGAGTTACTTTCGGTTCCTTAGACCGCTTTAGCCACTCGTCCTTATTCATCCCATATCACCCGCTTCTTGAATAATAAAAAGCCCCTTTCAAAATGAAAGAGGGTGAAGGTTGTACTTCGACCTCTCATCTTCCGAACACAAACTATGTCCGTTGGAAGTAGCACCGTGTCGATAGACCGGTTGCCGGGCGTCAAAGGGCCAAATCCCTCAGCCTGCTCTAGATAAGAGTAAGTAAACGTTATTAAGTTACTTGTCATGTTACAAATAAACCATACTAAAGTCAATAGTATTCAGAATATTGACAAAGTTAAATTACATTATTTAATGTGCTGCTTTGCCAACTCAAGCTGTTGTGCCACCTGTTCAAATCCTGTGCCACCTTCACTTTTCCGGGCAGCCACAACCTGTTCGGGAGCTAGTTTTGCAAAGATGTCCTTTTCAAACAGCTCAGAAAATTCCTTATACTCATCAAGCGTCAAATCAAGCAAATATTTATTCTTTTCAATTGCATAAAGCACAATCTTACCGATCACCTCATGAGCCTGGCGAAACGGCAACCCTTTTACGGCCAAATAATCTGCAATATCGGTTGCATTCGAATAATCCTCGTTCACCGCCTGACGCATATTCGCCCCCTTCACTTCCATTGAAGCAAGCATCGGAGCAAGCAAGGAAAGCGCCCCATCAAGCGTCTCCACCGTATCGAACATCCCTTCCTTGTCCTCCTGCATATCCTTATTATAGGCAAGCGGAAGACCCTTCAGAAGCGTGAGCAGCCCCATCAGATTACCGTAAATCCTTCCTGTCTTGCCACGCAGCAGCTCAGGCACATCCGGATTCTTCTTCTGCGGCATAATGCTCGAACCCGTACAAAACGCATCATCAAGCTCAATGAAATCAAATTCCTGACTGCTCCAAAGAATCAATTCATCCGACAGTCTTGAAATATGTGTAATTAAAATGGATGAGATCGACAAAAATTCCAGGATGAAATCCCGATCGCTGACGGCGTCCAATGAGTTTGGATAAACGTTATCAAATCCGAGCGTCTCCGCCGTCATCTTTCTATCGACAGGGTAAGGCGTACCAGCAAGTGCCGCCGCACCAAGCGGCGACCAATCAATCCGTTTCACACTGTCCTTAAGACGCTCCTTATCGCGCTCAAACATCCAAAAATAGGCAAGCAAATGATGGGCAAACGAAACCGGCTGTGCTCGCTGCAAGTGTGTATAACCAGGAATGATCGTTTCGACATGAGATTCCGCCTGGCTGACAAGCGCCTCTTGCACCGCTTCAACAAGCTGAATGAGATAAGTGGTTTTTTCCTTCAAATATAAGTGCATATCAGTCGCTACCTGGTCATTCCGGCTTCTCCCTGTATGGAGCTTGCCGCCAACAGGACCAATCTCATCGATCAACAGTTTTTCAATATTCATATGAATGTCTTCATGTTCAACAGAAAACGTCACTTCTTCGTTCTCAACTTTCTTTTGGATAATGTTTAATCCTTCTATGATTTGTGCAGCTTCCTCCTGAGAAATGATCCCACACTTTCCAAGCATATCGACATGCGCAAGACTGCCTTTTATGTCCTGTAGAGCCAGCCTGTCATCAAAACCGATCGAAGAGGTGTACTCTTCGACCAGCTTATTGGTTGGTTTAGTAAATCGTCCGCCCCAAAGTTTACTCATGCACACTCACCGGCTGCTCATCAGCCTTCTTCGCCCCTGCTTTATGCACATCAGCATGCACTTTCGTCGGCAGTCCCCATAATTTAATAAATCCGACCGCGGCATCATGGTCAAAGGCATCTCCTTTCGTATACGTGGAAAGCTTCTCATTATAAAGGCTCACTGGAGATTTTTTCCCGATCACCTGATGATGTCCCTTGAACAGCTTCACCTTAACCGTACCTGTCACCACCTGCTGTGTTTCCTCAACAAAAGCTTGCAAGGCCGGTTGGAGTGGGGAATACCATAGACCGTCATAAATCAATTTTGACATTTGCTGATCAATCGTTGCTTTGTACTGGGATACTTCTCTCGTCAATGTCAAAAACTCAAGTTCTTTATGGGCATTGATCAAAATCATCGCCCCCGGGTTTTCGTACACTTCTCTTGATTTAATCCCGACGAGACGATTTTCAGTATGGTCAATACGTCCAACCCCATGCATGCCGCCTAAATCATTCAATTTCTCAATCAAAGGAACAATATCCATTTGCTCGCCATTTAAGGCAACAGGAATCCCACTACTAAACTCGATATCTATGATATCCGGAGTGTCAGGTGTTTTTTCAATCGGATTCGTCCAAGCATAAGCCGCTTCTGGCGCTTCCATCCAAGGATCCTCCAGAACGCCCGCTTCACAAGCACGTCCCCAAATATTCGCATCGATTGAAAATGGGTTATCCAAGTTAACCGGGATTGGAATACCTTTTTCCTCAGCGTACTTAATTTGCTCATCACGCGTCATTCCCCATTCTCTGACAGGTGCAATGACTTCAAGATTCGGGTTGAGCGCTTGAATCGATACTTCAAATCTAACCTGATCATTTCCCTTTCCAGTACAGCCGTGCGCGACGGCAACAGCACCCTCCTGCTCAGCCACCTCCACTAATAGTTTTGAGATTAATGGACGCGATAGGGCAGAAGATAGCGGATACTTCCCTTCATATAGAGCATTTGCTTTAAGTGCCGGCATTAAATAGCCCTCGGCAAGAAGCTGTTTCGCATCTACCATGATCGCCTTGATTGCCCCAACATCAAGCGCCTTTTGGCGAATCGTTTCAAGATCCTTTCCTTCGCCTACATCCAAGCCAAGAGCAATGACGTCATACCCGTATTTCTCCTGAATCCATTTTACCGAAATTGATGTATCAAGTCCTCCTGAATATGCCAATACTACTTTAGGTTTTGTCATAGTAAATGCCTCCTTGTAAAATTCCATTAAAAAAATCCGCCTCTAACTATTGTAAGAGACGGATTTCGTGTGTGTGATTCATCCGCGGTACCACTCTGATTGTCTATTTTAAAATAGACCCACTTGAATCCTGATAACGGGGGGTTCCCGGCTCAGACTACTTTATTTCGTCTGAACTTCTCTGAAGGGCGTTTCGATACGGATTGAATCACCAGGCTTCCACCACCCCCGGCTCGCTGACATTCTTATCCGATCTACTTTTCTTCGTCTTTGAATATGAATGTATATTTATTATTTAATATTTATTATTTAATATTTATAATTATACATATACATTTTTAGATGTCAACGTGTATGTCCCATTTTAATTTTAAAAGATTCCTTCACCAATTAAAGACTATTTATTTTCATTAAGGCGTTATGGCCTATCGTTAAGTCCTTATGTAAAAAGTTAATCAATTTATTTGTAAGCTGGGCCCAAACCAAGTATAATTTGATAGTTAGTTTATGGAATACTAATTCCTTTGAAAACGATTAAGTTCTCCATAACATTAATGAATAAAGACAGGGGGAATATGAATGACGACTACAAAAGATTATAACAAAACGTTAATGGCAGCATTATTACTCGCGGGTTCATTTATCGCTATTTTGAACCAGACGTTAATGATTACTGCTATTCCTCCGATTATGGAAGAAATGAATATCTCAGCTAATACGGCCCAATGGCTGACAACGGTATTTATGCTCGTCAATGGGATCATGATCCCGATCACTGCATTCTTAATTGAACGGTTCACGACACGACAGCTGTTTATAACGGCCATGAGTGTTTTCACGGTCGGTACCGTTGTTGGCGGCCTTGCACCAAATTTCTCCATCTTATTATTAGGAAGGATCATTCAATCTGCTGGAGCAGGGATTATGCTGCCGTTAATGCAGACCGTCTTCTTATTGATTTTCCCTGTTAATAAACGTGGAGCAGCCATGGGTTATATCGGACTCGTCATCTCTTTTGCCCCGGCAATTGGTCCATCTTTATCGGGCTGGATAACGGCTAACTACTCCTGGAGATTTTTATTCTTACTTATATTGCCTTTGGCTATCTTAATTATCTTTATTGCTTATTTTATACTGAAAAATGTAACAGAACTCACTTATCCTAAAGTCGATTTTTTATCGATTATATTATCTTCCGTTGGTTTTGGAGGACTGCTGTTTGGATTCTCGAGTGCAGGGAACTACGGATGGGACAGCACACGGACCATTCTCATTCTTACAGCCGGCGCCATTACACTCCTAGCCTTTATTATTCGTCAATTCCGCATGCATCATCCCATGCTTGAATTTAGAGTATTCAAATATACTACATTCTCGATAACGACTGTAATCGGGATGATTTGCTTCTTAGGTTTGATTGGATCTGAAACATTGATCCCGTTATACATGCAGAATATGAGAGACTTTACCGCACTTGAATCAGGTCTCGTTCTCTTGCCAGGTGCACTCATCTCAGGCTTCATGTCTCCGATTACAGGACGGATTTTTGATAGGATTGGAGCCAGGTTGTTAGCGATTGTCGGGCTTATCATCATGACAGGTTCAACCTTAGCTTTCTCCTTTTTAGACACAACGACGACACTGACGTTCCTTATCGTTACGTATGCTATCCGTATGTTCGGGTTCTCAATGGTGATGATGCCTGTCACAACAGCTGGTTTAAATCAATTGCCACAGAAATTGATCCCGCACGGAGCGGCTATGAATAACACAATGCGGCAAATTGCAGCATCAGTAGGTACTGCCATTCTTGTCACGGTTATGACCATGACCGCACAAAATGCCCAACAGGAGCCATCCATTTCAAACCCTGGAATTCATGGCGTCAATGTCGCCTTCATCGTTATCACCGTACTCTCGTTTATTGGGATTATCTTATCAATCTTTGTAAAAAGGACCTACCCACCTATAGAGGAAGAATTCGAACCAGTGGAAACGGATTACGGAAAGAAAAAAGCGGAAAACATGTAAAACATCCATTAAAAAATGAGAGGAGATACATTCGACCGTATCCCCTCTCATTTTTTAGTTGATACTCATTTATAACCTTTCTTCACTAGTAGTAACTCATCACAGATCGGAATACCATTCTCTGCAATAAGTGGGATTTCAGGCTTCCACCTTCTTGCTTTCACCACCGCATTTTGATGAATCTCCATCAATCGGAACCCTTTTTTTTGATAAAATCTCATTGCATTTACATTATCATTTGTAGTTACTAAGCGAATCTGACGAATACCGTTTTTACGGACTTGTTGCTCCACCTTTTGTAATAGTAGTGTGCCAATCCCTCTATTTTCTAGCACACTATCCAAAGATATAATTTCACACTCATCTGCTTCGGTGATGTAGGTAATCAAGCCAAGAATATCACCCTTTTCTCCTAACATAGAAAAACCCTCCAACTGATCACACTGAAATATTCCACTTGATGTGACCATCTGTGAACTCCCCCAGTGGCTGATAAAAAATTCGGTTACCACACTTCTATCTAATTTATGATTTGGAATGATGCCCATTGTTCTACCCTCTCCCTGTCATCAACGCTGCTTCCATTATATTAAAATTCAAATGTTATTTCCTATAATAGTGAGTGTTCAAAAAGCTGCCAAATTAGAAGGTCGAGGCGGCGTAGTTTTGAACATCAAGGAAACCTTCTCCGAATCGACCTCGCACGAAGGTGCTCACGCTCAAAAGCAAGCCAACGAAGAGATTGCCTCTTATCATTTGGTGACTTTTTGAACTCCTCTAATAATAGGAAAGTTATATAAAAAGAGCACCCTGAGGCAGGTGCTCCTAAAAACTATGGGGAAATGATGGTTTTTCATTTAACCTCGTCACATACATAGTCTACTGACAGCACGAAGTAAATGATGTAGGAGGTTAGAAATAGAATCAGCAGAACGATCAAGATCGGTACGAGGAATCCTGCTTCAGTGCTATCCCATCCATCGTTAGCGGGAAAAATGCAGCAAAGTAACTAATGCTAGCCACAATCAGCGCCAAGAATAGCGTAAAGATCGTTTTACTTAAACCTTTTCACACTGTTTTAAATTCTGCCACTGTTTCTAACCAACTGATTGCAGTGTATGTAACAAGAGAAAACATTCTTGTACTACTGTCTAGTAATGGTAGAAAACAGGTACTTTCAACAATAGATTACTATAAACAGTGAAACTCAAAAATTCTACCCATAGCTCACAGCACATTTATACAAAAAGCTGGGTTTAGTGAAAGATTTAATAGGATATATACGATATAAGATACATTTTGCAATTTTCATAATAGGAGTGTTTAAAAAATGGAGCAAGATCAGACCCAAACGATATGCCTGCCTCGTATCGGCGAAAAAGCACCAGACTTTACTGCTAATTCTACACATGGTCAACTATCCCTCGATTCCTATAAAGGAAAGGTTCGTTTTATTTTCCCATCCGGCTGACTTCACGCCAGTCTGCACAACAGAATTTGTTGGCTTCCAGGGAATCTATGATCAACTAAAGGAATTAAATACGGAACTCGTCGGTTTAAGCATTGATAGTATCTCGTCACATATTGCTTGGATCCGCAACATTGAAGAAAACTTTAATACAAAGATTATGTTTCCTGTTATTGCAGATCTGAATAAAAATGTTGCAACGAAATTTGGCATGATTATGCCTGAGAGTAACGGTACTGAAACCTCCCGGGCTGTATTTGTAATCGATGACAAAGCCACTGTTCGCTCTGTTATTTACTACCCCTTACCACAGGGCGCAACATGGCCGAAATTGTTCGTCTAGTCGAAGCTTTAAAGACTACAGATGAACATGGGGACCGGACAAAAGGTGATCAAGTTATTGCCCCTCCTCCAAAAACACAAGAAGATGCCGAGAAGCGGGTAAACGATTCGAATTATGATTGTGTCGATTGGTGCTTCTGTAAAAAGAGTCTTGATTCATAAGTGAAACTTGCGGTATCTGTTATGATGCCGCAAATTTTCTTTTGAAACAAAAAGTGCCTCCCACAGTGTGTGAGCTGTGAGGAGGCACTTTTTGTAACTTACAGCAATCAGGGCTTCTCTCCATTACTCAAATTGGTGCGTTGCTTAATCGAATTTGGATAAGATCCCTGGTTAGTAGACACTTATTACCGGTAATAAAAGTAAAAGTGGGAGAGTACTCCGTATATTTTCTAGTCATGAACAAAGAATATGAACACAGAAATGGAGGGTATTTATGGGATTTGCAGTGTTTTTCTTTGTGGCATGGCTGATAACAGCTTTATTTTTCGTTACACAGAAAAAATTATCAATTACAGAAAACACCTTTGTCTTCATGTTCATACTTGTGATCAGTATTAATTGGACATGGATTATTTATGAAGGATTAAAATACATTAAAATAACAGAGCAGCCAATGAATTATACAGCTTTCTTATTTTTTAGAAGTTTAATTATTCCGATGCTATTAGTGATGCAATTAAACATGATTCATAAGACAAAAACTTTTGCCAGGTCTGTTTTAATAGCCATGGTGTCCATAGGCATATTGCTTTTACTAACCGGGCTTTCCCTCTACTTCGATCTTACGAAATATGTGAAATGGAACATTGGCTACGATATCTTATACTTTTCCGCACTTCATTTGATAGCATACTATTCCCACCAAATTTTCAGAAAGATTACCTATCGTGAGGTGAGTTACTCATGATTTTATGGGAGGTTTTTGATAAAAACGAACTATTTATATTGATCATGAATATAATTGCTTATTCCGTCTTCTTTCTACTCCCTAAAAAATTCACTCGTGAGATAACAGCATTCCTTTTATCATGGGGGTTCACGATTGGAATCTTATTTGACTTTACAATTGGTGGTGGATTAATTGATTATTATAAGCTAAATGATTCAAACCAATATGGAGTAAACGATCTATTTTATTATTTCACCTTTGCTCCCTTTGGCTACTTTTTTATTTATTTTTATGAATCATTTAAAATTAACCCACGCACACTTATATTGTATGTACTGGTGTGGTCACTCTTTGGTGTAGGGCTTCAGTGGATTTTCACCTTGGTCGATATTGTTACCTTTAAGAACGGATATAAACTTGTTTATTCTTTCCCGGTGTTCATTATCACCCAAACCATGACCGTCTATTACTATCAGTTGGTAAAAAAAAGCCGTAATACCCTAGAGTTTACTGAAAAGTAGTGTGGCTTTTGGAAGGTACGGAGTTCATCTATGCATAGATTCCGCCGCGTCTACCAGATCATTCAGCGAGTACTTCCCTTCGGCTTCTGCTGATATAATCATACCTAGTGTAATGGTTGAACCATCATCACCTTCCCATTCAAGCTGCTTAACTTGCTTTTCATCATTTTTAATTTTTGTTTCTATCCCATGAATATCTATCGTTTTATACGTTTCCTCACTATGGTCCTGGTTTCCATTGTGCCAATGAACAACATGGAGATTTGCCTCATTATTAGCAAACAGGAACTCTGTTCTAAATACATCACCTGACTTATCATCTGATGCGTCTGTCGAATCATAACTAAAATTTACATAAATAGGTTCGAACGGAAGTTGGTTAGGTATGGTTAAATTTTGCTGAACGTCTTTTGGAAGCTTTTCCACCTTCTCCTTAATAGCATTTGGGTGGTTTTCCTTGAGCTCTTGAAGACTCATTTCATAAGAACAGGCAGAGAGGAGTAGAACCACAAGCAGAATCAGGAGCTTTTTCATAGATACATCCTTCCAATCATAGGAATTTCAGTTGTATATTTATATGTACAAACATATTAATCATGCGATTTCCAAGAGTTTATTGGTATCTAAAAATCAAGTGGCTATGTTTTCTCTATCGTCTGTGATATAATCTTTCATATGCAAAAAGTTAATGACAAATCTGTTAATAATACAGGAGAGGTTCTAGCTACACCCTCTATAAAAAACTAAGGATGGAACTATACCTTGCCTTAGGTATGGTTTTTTAATGTTTTTTGGGTTAGTTGGATTCTCTCTTTCATTGATGTCTAGCTCCAAGCGCCTCTACTCGTGCGCTTTAAGCTTTTCCTTGAAAGGAGAATTTTTTTATGAATAAAAATAAAGCCGTTGTTGTGTTTAGCGGGGGACAGGATAGTACGACTTGTCTGTTCTGGGCTCTTGAAAAGTATGATGAAGTCGAGGCTGTAACATTTGATTATAATCAACGGCACAATGAAGAAATCGAAGTGGCAAGAGAGATTGCTGCTGATCTTAATGTGAATCATCATGTGTTGGATATGTCTTTGTTAAGCCAGTTAGCACCAAATGCCTTAACAAGAGATGACATTGACGTAAAAGATGGCGAGGACGGAGAATTGCCTTCCACTTTCGTACCTGGTCGTAATTTATTGTTCTTATCCTTTGCTTCTATTCTCGCAAAACAGGTCGGGGCAAAGCACGTGATTACAGGCGTTTGTGAAACAGACTTTAGCGGCTATCCAGATTGCCGTGATGTCTTTATAAAATCACTAAACGTAACATTGAACTTATCAATGGATGATCAATTCGTCGTTCACACACCGCTCATGTGGCTTGATAAAGCGCAAACGTGGGAGCTTGCTGATGATTTGGACGCCTTCACCTATGTTCGTGAAAAAACGTTGACGTGTTACAACGGTGTTCGTGGGGATGGATGCGGAGAGTGCCCAGCTTGCAAACTCAGACAAAACGGCCTTGAAACCTACCTCGATCAGCGGAAAGAGGTGAATCGCTAATGCATCAATATGGTTTTACCATTGTCGAGAACTTGCAAAAAATTGATGAAGATATTAAACGTCATGAATTGAAATATCATAACAGGCGTGTACTCGTCAGCAAAGAGTTTACCTTTGACGCCGCCCATCACTTACATTGCTATGAAGGAAAGTGCAAAAATCTCCACGGACACACGTATAAAGTCATTTTCGGCATTAGCGGCTTTGTTGATGAGATTGGCCTCGTCATCGATTTCGGTGATATTAAGAAGATTTGGAAAGAGCAAATCGAAATTCATCTTGATCATCGCTACCTAAACGATACGCTGCCTCAAATGAATACAACGGCAGAGAATATGGTCGTCTGGGTTTATGAAAAAATGGAAGAAGCCGTACAACAAGAACGAGACGATCTGCGGGTTGAATTTGTTCAGCTTTATGAAACACCCACAAGCTATGCTGAAGTAAGACGGGAGTGGATGGGTCATGAATAAGTTTCCCATATTAGAAATTTTCGGTCCTACGATTCAAGGGGAAGGAATGGTTGTAGGAAGAAAAACGATGTTTGTTCGAACAGCAGGATGCGACTATAGCTGCTCTTGGTGTGATTCCGCCTTTACGTGGGATGGCAGTGCCAAGGAAGAAGTCCATCGTTTAACGGCTGAAGAGATTGTGCAGCAGCTTCGAGAAACAGGCGGTGACCATTTTGACCATGTGACTATTTCGGGCGGCAATCCTGCCCTGCTCAAAAACCTTCATGAGTTGATCAACTCCCTTCACGAATTGGACATTGAAGTTGCACTTGAAACACAGGGCAGCCGCTGGCAAGACTGGTTTCTTACCATTGATGACTTAACGATTTCACCTAAACCCCCAAGCTCGAAGATGAATACAAATTGGCATGTGTTAGATGAGATCATTCAGCAGCTGGAAACCAATGATCGACTGTCACACACAAGCCTGAAGGTAGTTATTTTTAGTGAAGAAGATCTCGCTTATGCGGAACAGGTTCATCAAAGATATCCTTCCATCTCTTTCTTCCTCCAAGTGGGGAATGATGATTTAGAGGAATCTCAAGCCTCTCGCCTGGCTACAGATCTTTTAACAAAATATGAATGGCTCATTGATCAAGTTGTCGCATCAACAACACTCAATCATGTCCGTGTCTTACCACAAGTACATGCATTACTTTGGGGAAATAAACGCGGTGTGTAAATGAAAAAAGGAGTTCACAGATTACCTTCTCGTGAACTCCTTTTATATTTATCCTTTTCGACTATCATAATGACCTTTTACAACAACGGCAGCATGAACGGCGCCTGGCACGTAAAAGATCAATGTTAAGATCAAATTCAGTAAGGCTTTCATTGGTTTTCCAGTCAATAGCACAGCTAACGGCGGTAGTAGTATCGCTAAAATATATAACATCCTTGTTCCAACTCCTTCTTTACAACTTGCTTATCTTACTTATACCCATCAATTGACTTACCTAACCTACCGATTTTCTTTGACGTCTTCTCTGTCTCCATATCGTTAGTTCTAACGCCCCAATACAAATGAATAACCAGGAAAGACCTAGCAAAAGACCAGCTATTATGTCTGTAAAGAAATGGACACCTAAATAAACACGACTAAGAGCGACGAGTAAAATGACGGTTGCCAATAGAATATTAATCGGCCATTTCCATCTTTTATCTAAAGGGCTGATGACAGTAAGGTAGATCAAGAATCCATAAAAAGTTGCGGCCCCTGTCGTATGACCACTTGGAAAACTAAAGCCTGTTCCATCATATTGCACCAACGTATCAGGACGCTGTCTTTCAAACATCAGCTTTAATCCTTTAGTCAACAGACTAATTCCGATCATATTTACACCAAAATAGACGGTTACCCATGCACTGAACGAGGAGAAAAACAGTAAATAGATCGCTAACACTATAGAAGCTACTGTAATAATCGGTACTGCCCCTGCTTCCGTGATCCAACCTACCACAATAGAAAGCTGCCCTGTACTGATCGTATTCACTAGATCTGTGGCAATTTGATCAGCAGCGAATTTCTCCTTTTCCATTACATCTTCAGCTATTTCTATAAAAATAAAAAAAGCACTACCAACCGATATAAACCCTGCTATAATCAAAATGATAGCTATACGAGGAAGATCAGAAAGCCTCGTCCCGGAAAATAACATAAAAAAACACCTCGCACGAAAATACCTGACTGCTATTCTTATATCCTTACTATTCCCCTGCCATCTTTAAATAAAACACAGTTTAAAATCTATAATTTTTCACTTAATAAAATTTGTCATATCTGTTATACATTGATACTATTATTTGAAAATTAATGAAATTAAAAGGAGATGCTATTCCTATGAAATTGTACATATCTGTGGACATGGAAGGAGTAACTGGTCTGCCCGATGCCACCTTTGTAGAGTCAACCAAACATAATTACGAACGTGGTCGTAAACTAATGACAGATGAAACGAATGATGTGATCCAGTCTGCTTTTGACGAAAAGGTTTCAGAAATAATCGTTAACGACAGCCACTCCAAAATGAATAATTTGCTGGTAGAATACCTTCACCCAGAAGCCCAGCTCATCACTGGGGATGTCAAACCTTTTTCAATGGTGCAAGGGTTGGATCACTTGTATGATGGTGCAATCTTTGTAGGCTACCATGCCCGAGCAGGCCAAAGAGGTGTCATGTCACACTCCATGACTTCTGCTGTCCGAAACTTTTTCATCGATGAAGTCGTTGTCGGTGAACTTGGACTGAATGCCTACTTTGCAGGGTACTTTGGAGTTCCCATACTTATGGTTGCGGGTGATGATATGGCGACACAGGAAGCGGAAAAGCTGATTCCTAACATTGTCACAGCCCCTGTAAAAGAAACCATTTCACGCTCCGCAGTTAAAACGTTATCACCGAAAAAAGCCGGTGAGCTACTTAAGCGTAAAACGGCGGAAGCGATCGATAAACGCAGTCAAATTCAACCACTGGTTCCTCCTTCCCACCCGACGCTTCGGATTGAATTTGCTAATTATGGTCAGGCCGAGTGGGCAAGCCTCATGCCAGGCACAAAAATGGAATCAAACTCAACTATTGTTTCATTTAAAGCAAAAGACATTCGTGAAGCCTATCAAGCGATGTTGGTGATGACAGAACTTGCTACACGTACAACATTTAGTTAATGAATATGACAGTACTTCTCTAAAGATTCACACGCATATAATAGCTGTGTAGCCTGTGTAAAACAGAAAGAGGGCCCGTTTACGCGCATGGGGTCTCTTTTTACTATCGGAGGGAAAACCTATGTTACTTCCTAAAAGACTAAAGCATGGAGACACAATTGGTGTAATCGCGCCTGCCAGCCCGCCAAATTTGGAAAGCTTACAACGTTCCATCCACTTTTTAAATCAACTAGGCTTACAAGTCAAAATAGCCCCACATGTTCATTGTAAATATGGATATTTGGCTGGCACAGATGAACAGCGTCTCGAAGACCTTCACACAATGTTTGCAGATCGGTTCACTAACGGGATTATATGTGCAGGCGGTGGGTACGGAACGAGCAGAATTGCTTCCATGATTGATTACAAGTTTATTAAACGGAATCCAAAAATCTTTTGGGGCTACAGTGATATTACGTTTTTACATAATGCTATTCGCCAAAAGACTGGGCTCGTCACTTTTCACGGGCCTATGCTTAGTTCAGACGTTGGCAAGGAAAACTTCGATCCATTTTCTCAATCAATGTTTAACCAGCTCTTTGAACCCATGTTTTTGACTTACTCTGAAGCCATCACTCCTCTACGTACCATCAGTCCTGGCGAAGCTAGCGGGGAAATCGTCGGGGGAATTTATCTTTACTCGTGAATTCAATTGGATCAGCTTACGAAATTGATACGAAAAATAAACTACTGCTGATTGAGGATGTTGGTGAAGAGCCTTATCGGATTGATTCCTTTTTAAGCCAGCTAAAACTTGCCGGCAAATTAGAGGAGGCAGCCGGGATTATTGTTGGTGATTTTAGTAAAGCTGAACCGAAGAAGCCTGACGAATCATTAACACTACAACAAGTTTTCAATTTCTATTTCTCTCACCTTAACAAGCCTGTGCTGTCAGGATTTAAGATCGGTCACTGCTTGCCACACTTTGCTGTGCCATTAGGGACAAAGGCTACACTTTCAAGTTTAACAAAAACATTGCAGATTGAACCCGGTGTAACTTGACGGAAGTGCTGCTTGTTCTCATATCAATGTTTCAAAGAATAGGACAAAAAGGAGGAAACATATACTTAATCATCATCAAAAAGGGGCGATATTATGGAATTGTTAGCTGCCGCAGGTGCAACAACTGTCATCATAGGTTCCATTACTTATGGATTCTACAAATTTGCAGGAAAAGACAAACCTGTAGAAGTGGAACCAGCCCAAGTAGACTACATTTTTTCTAAATCAAATAAATCCCCAAAACAGAAAGTAATTAATGTGATCGATAACTCGGAAAAGTCTTTAGATATTGCCATGTTTTTGTTAACGGAAGGTGATTTTGTCACACATATCTCCAAGGCTACACAAAGAGGGGTAAATGTCCGAGTTATTACGGATAAAACACAGGTTGTTGATCAAACAAAGCAAACAGCAAATATCCAAAAGTTAATTCAATCAGGTGTACCTGTTAAGATTAATACCCATGAAGGCAATATGCATCTAAAAGTTATGATTTCAGATAAAAAGCTTACCACCTCAGGTTCCTATAATTTCACATATTCTGCCGAGAATAAAAATGATGAAGTCCTCGTTATTATAAAAAGTAAAAAGATTGCAGAGGAGTGGACCGATAAATTTAATGAAATGTGGAACGACAGCACACAGTATAGCCCCTATCCTTATGACTCCCAAGAAAAGCGCGCATTGTGAAAACAAGCTTGCCATCTACTTAAGATGGCAAGCTTATTTTTTTGTAAGGAATGTACTCCCGAGAAATCTAAAAAGTCTAAAAATGTATAAAAATTGTTCACAAAGGTTCGACATCTTTTTGACTAAAATAGGATTCCCCTCCCCCTAAAACAAATTCCTGTTAGAATGGTATAAATGACTTAGATTAATTCATGTGAGATTTAATAGAAAAGGGGAACCAATATGAAGAGTAGAGAAGCCATTGTAGAAGATTCTCTTTCTATAAAAACATCTATTACCTGGGGCATGTTGAAGGCTATCGTAAAAGATGGAATCGTCAAGTCTAACCTTTTAGGAATGTTTGCCGGACTGTCTGTGGCTCTATCCATCTATAATGTGAGTTTTGTTAATAATATTTTGATCATATTCCTGGCGTTTTTCGGTACAACATTTGTCGTTGGCGGGGCTGGAGCAATTAACAATTATTATGACCGGGATATTGATGCCATCATGAAAAGAACGATGGAAAGACCAACAGTCACGGGTTCCGTTACACCTAAATTTGCGTTATGGCTCGGAGTTGTACTTGCCGTTGTTGGCATCGTCCTAT
Source organism: Halobacillus amylolyticus (assembly GCF_022921115.1). NCBI lineage: Bacteria > Bacillati > Bacillota > Bacilli > Caryophanales > Bacillaceae > Halobacillus > Halobacillus amylolyticus. Next base: position 1,496,802 of record NZ_CP095075.1, read on the forward strand.
TATTTTTCATTTCCAGTCTAACAGCGTTTGTAGGTTTTCTAGGACTGTTTCTTTATTTAGTTCCTTATACGATGTGGACGAAAAGAAAAACCATCTATAATACAGAAGTTGGCAGCTTATCAGGCGCCATTGCACCATTAATTGGCTGGGCTGCCATCGCACCTGAGCTTATCCATCCCGTTTCCATCGGGTTATTTATGTTAATGTTTCTATGGCAGCCCCCACATTTCTATGCGATCGCGATAAGAAGGTTAGAAGATTACAAAAACGCAAAAGTACCGATGCTACCGGTGATTAAAGGCATCCGCCGTACAAAAGTTCATACGTTCATTTATTTGGTACTATTACTTGCCTCTTCTTTCCTATTTTTATCATTCAGTAAAATTGTTGCCTTCGCCATGTTTGGACTAACTCTTGCTTGGATAATCATAGGATTTATCAGCTTTCGTAAAGTGGAGGACTATAAATGGGGAACAATGATGTTTGTTTTTTCTCTCAATCATTTAACCATCCTATTTTCCCTGTTAATTATAGTTTCATTTATCTAAACGAGTTCACAAATGGATAATATAGTCAAAAGGGGATTTATAAATGAATAATCACACATCCAGTAAAAAAAATTATACAGGCATCGTTGTAACGCTTACGATCGTGATTAATGGGTTAATTGCCCTGCTTTTCTTTATGCCGAAGTTTGATCAATTCAGTCATTTAGAGGTAACATTTTTGCCCTTGCTGAATGCTGTCCTGAATAGCTTCACATTCATCTTTTTACTAGCAGCGCTGATTATGATTAAACAGCGAAACATTAAAGCACATAAACGCTTTGTGTTGGCTGCTTTTACAACAACCTTTTTCTTCTTGCTCTCGTACCTTACCTACCATGCGATTGCTGAATCGACGCACTTTGGGGCAGATGGATTTATTATGTATCTATATTACTTTATTTTAATTTCACATATATTACTATCCATTGCCATTGTTCCACTAGCCTTAATTACTCTATTCCGTGGTTTGACCCGGCAAGATGAACGTCATAAAAAAATCGCCCGCTGGACAATGCCCATCTGGTTATATGTAAGCCTAACAGGGGTTATTGTTTATTTAATGATCTCGCCTTATTATTGAAAAAGGGATTTTTCAAGTCCATGGGCACGGACCGGTCAGTGACTAAATTTTCAAATGTGCAAATATGGACTGATTTCGCAATTAAGCGAAATTATGTGCAATTATTCCAAATAGAATGCAATAGACATTTTCGTGCAATTAAGTTTTTGTAAAAAAGTATTGAATCGATAAAGTGAAAAAGGTATAATAAAAATTGTCGATTCAGACGGGGCATTAGCTCAGCTGGGAGAGCGCTACACTGGCAGTGTAGAGGTCAGCGGTTCGAGCCCGCTATGCTCCACTAATACAGAAATGTTTAAAGCCCTTGCTATGCAGGGGTTTTCCTTATGTAACTCATTAACGCAATACATGTAAAAAACCACTTGTCGACGAATTGTTGACCAAAAATCACCTTAGCGGGTACTTCAAAATCTATTTATAGTGAAAACAAGCTGATCACCTATTAGATATAGGTGATCAGCTTGTTTGATTTATATTCCTTCCCCTTATTAAAGTTAACTTTCAGCAGTCACAAGTAAAATCAGAAGGCTTTATCATTAAGCATTCACCGGTTCACGAGTCCGGCTATCGCCATTCGTTGTCATTAAAGTAACTACAATCAATACGATAATAGCGACCGGAACCGCTATAACAACACTGTTGATTTCAAACGGTTTTTGCAAAATAACTTCCCACGTTAATGTTGTAACAACACCTGCAAGCATGGATGAAATCCCGCCAGCTGCATTCACGCGTTTCCAGAAGAATACGGCGAGCAACGCTGGGGTTAAACCGGCTCCATAAACTGTGTAGGCATACATTTGTACACTAAGTACTGTTGGGAAGTAGCTGATTAATAGATAAGAGAAAACGCCGAGTGCTACGATAAAGATTCTTGTCATGCTTAGTAGTTTTTTATCGGAAGCCTCTTTATTAATATAATTTCCGTAAATATCATACGTTAAGTTTGTTGCAGCTGACAATAAATAAGAGTTTCCTGTCGTAATGATAAAGGACGCTGCAGAGGCTAGCAAGATTCCGCCAATCACTGTAGGCATTGCAAGCGTTGTTGCCATTAATGCCATGCCTGGATCAATATTCGGGAAGATGGAACGAGAGGCAAACGCAATAATCGAGATCGATGGCGAAATGATAATCATGGCGATTAGCCAACCGATTTGTCCCTTTTTAGCTGAACTATCCCCTTTAGATGATGCCAAACGTTGATACATGTTTTGGTCACCTAGCAGTAGAAATAGAGATGGCAGCAGGAAACCCAACAGTTGAATCGTTGTTAGTCCGCCAGTCGCTGTCATGTGAGACTCAGGCACATTAGCAACTATGTCTCCCCAGCCGCCTGCTACTGCGATGATCGTTGGTACGGTGATAATAAGTCCTCCCACCATTAGGAACCCACTAATTGCATCGGTTTGGGATACAGAACGAAGCCCGCCAACCATTGCTAGGAAGATAATCATAATACCGCCAAGCAAGGTTCCTAGTTCCACTGACATCCCTGTTGTTAAGTTTAAAATAAATCCGAAACCTTTCATTTGGTAAGAAACAATACCCACATAGGCAAGAATAATAATCACACTTGCAAGGTTCCGTGATTTACGGCCATATTTGGCTTGAAGAATGCCGGAAACCGTAAATTTGCCGAATTCGCGGATTTTTGGTGCGATAACATAAAGAATGATGATACCAATTAAAGTAGGAAGCATCAAAAATAGTGCCGGCCATATTCCATAGCTGAAGGCCATTGATGTTTCTCCGCCAGAAATACTCCCACTACCTGTCCATGTAGCAAGCAGAGTTCCCATTAAAACAAACGGTCCTAAACTTTTCCCCGCCAGAACGAAGTCTTCACTTCCTGATATTTTTTTCGACATAAAGATTCCAATTGCGATCATTACAACGGCGTAAAGTCCAATATACCAAAGTAACGTTGGATCATTTTGTAATTCCATAACTATACACTCAACTCCCAAGATAATAAAATTGAATTCGTACATGCTAGTCTAGACCATTATTTACGATTATTTTTCGTGTTATGTGAGCTCTGTAAACACAACGTATTCTAACCTAACATACTTTTAAAGATTGTGAAAATAGCTATCTCATTCGCAAAAATATCATATTTATCGGTTTTTTAGTATGTAAATATTTTCACAAAGTGTTGTAACACTTTGATCACATAGGTTCCAGAAATAGCGTAACTCTTGGGAAATTTCTAATAAATTTCTAAAAGACTCTTAAAAGTCGCAAAAAATTAAGTCCAAAGACCTAAAAAAGCCTGCTAGCTTTTATAAAGCTAGCAGGCTAATATTTATTAAATTAATGCTTTAACACGTTGTTTAATTAAATTCATCAGTAACGTCTTCCCATCACCTGTTCCAATCGATTCAGGGTGGAATTGGACCCCTTCGATCGGTAAATCAGTATGGCGAATCCCCATAATTTCACCTTCTACAGTGGCAGCCACCACTTCAAAGCACTCCGGCAATCCGTCAAGGTCAACGATCAGTGAATGGTAGCGCATGGCTTCCATCGGATTACTTAAGTCTTGATAAATCCCTTGTCCGTCATGATGGATTTGTGACGACTTTCCATGCATCAACTTATCGGCCCGAATGACTTTTCCACCAAAGCTTTGGGCAAGTGCCTGGTGACCAAGACAGACCCCAAATATCGGTATTCGGGTTTTGTAGTAGTCAATAACATCCATCGTGATACCTGTCTCATCTGGTGAACAAGGTCCAGGTGACAGAAAAAGCAGATCCGGCTTTAACCGTTCAATTTCTTCTATCGTCACCTCATTATTGCGTCGTACGACAATGTCTTCCCCAAGCTCTCCTAAATATTGAACGAGGTTATATGTGAATGAATCATAATGATCGATCATGTAAATCAACTCAGCTCAGCTCCTCTTCACTCATCTTCTTAACTCTTTACTTCACAAGCTCGTGGACTTCTTGATAGAAGCGATCCAATGCTTCCGCTTCGGCTCCATTTTCAAGTTCTTCAAGCTTGTCTTCAATTAACCTTATGATTTTACTTCCGATAATCACTCCATCTGCATGCTCACGTACGAGTTTTACATGTTGATTCGTCGAAATCCCGAATCCTACAGCCACAGGCACAGAACTGTGCTCTTTTACTTTTTTAATAAAAGTCAGTACATCTGCAGACATGTCATTTCGTTCACCTGTTACCCCAAGGGTCGATACACAATAAAGAAAGCCTTTCGCATCCTCAGCAATTTGCTTGATGCGTGTATCGGAGTTTGGGGCCACTAGTGAGATAAATTCAACATTACGATCAGCAGCAAGCTTCCGTATCTCCTCGCTTTCTTCATATGGGAGATCAGGAATAAGAACACCTTCTGCCCCATTTTCATCAAGCAACTCAAAGAAACGCTGGTAGCCTAGCTGCAGAACAGGATTAAAATAAGTGAAAATTACGACAGGAATCTCTACACCCGCACGTCGCAGCTGAGGCACAAGTTTAATGGCCTTCGTCAACGACATGTCATTTTTTAAGGCACGTTTTGCTGCTCGTTGAATCGTAGGACCGTCTGCTAGTGGATCAGAATAAGGAATTCCAAGTTCAAGCACGTCCGCACCCGCTTCTTGCAAACGCAAAGCAAACTCAATCGTAAGCTCAGGGCTTGGGTCGCCAGCTACAATAAAAGGAATAAACAAATCGTCCGTTTTCGTTAGTTTTCCTTGGAATGATGTCTTCGTCAGCATGTTATTTCTCCTCCTGAAAGTGCTCCATTAATGTGGACATATCTTTATCTCCGCGGCCGGAAAGGTTGATTAAAATCGTTTGATCCGAACTCATTTCTCCGGCTTCCTTAAAAGCTTGTGCCAACGCATGGGCACTTTCAATCGCGGGAATGATTCCTTCTTGTTCCGTCAAAAGTTTCAAAGCATCTAGTGCTTCCTGGTCTGTAATCGACTCATACCTCACCCGTTTCGTTTGGAAAAGATGGGCATGTTCAGGCCCAATCCCTGGATAGTCAAGCCCTGCTGAGATGGAATAAGGCTCGGTAATTTGTCCATTTTCATCCTGCATTAAATACGTTAGTGAACCGTGAATCACACCAGGATTCCCTTTGGTCAATGTAGCTGCATGCTCAGGCGTATCAATGCCTTTCCCTGCAGCTTCCACGCCGATCAATTCAGGCGAACCTTCGAGGAAAGGATAGAACATCCCCATCGCATTGCTTCCCCCGCCAACACAGGCATAAATGCGGTCAGGCATGTTCGTTTCCACTTCTAAAAACTGCTGTTTTGATTCATCGCCTATCACACGCTGGAAATCCCTAACCATTTTTGGATACGGATGCGGTCCGACGACAGAGCCGATTAAGTAGAAGTGATCCTCACAATTCGCAACCCAGTAGCGAATCGCTTCATTAGTTGCATCCTTCAATGTGCCATTCCCGCTTGAAACCGGAATCACTTTCGCTCCAAGCAGCTTCATACGGAATACATTCAGCTCTTGACGACGGATATCTTCTTCCCCCATATAAACCTGGCATTCGAGTCCGAACTTAGCTGCTACTGTGGCCGAGGCAACACCATGTTGACCCGCTCCTGTTTCAGCGATGATTTTCTTTTTGCCCATTCTCTTAGCCAAAAGCCCTTGACCAATCGCATTGTTCATTTTATGGGCACCTGTATGATTTAGATCTTCACGTTTTAAATAAATTTTAGCGCCGCCTAAATGTTCCGTCATTTGATCAGCAAAGCTTAAGGAAGTAGGGCGTCCGGCATATTCCTTCAGTACATTATGATACTCTTGAACGAAATCAGGATCACCCATTGCTTTCGTCAGCTCTTCTTCCAGCTCTTGTAATGGTCCCATCAACGTCTCTGGAACATACTTGCCTCCAAAATCCCCAAATCGGCCTTTAACGTCCGGAAAAACTTGCAACATGATGCCCCACCTCTTTCATTACGGCTTGAATTTTATTAATATCCTTCTGTTCATTCGTTTCAATTCCACTTGATACATCGATTCCTTCTGGCTCATGTGTCATCAGCTGATCGATATTCTCAGGTTTAATCCCGCCTGCGATGAAACAAGATACATTTTGGTCGCTAGCCATTTCCTTATAACTTTGGATCGCATCCCAATCAAACTGAATGCCAGTTCCACCGTAGGCACCGTCTACTTTCGAATCGATGACGTAGCCATCTGCTACTCCTTGAAAAAGATCCATCTGCTCTCCCCCGTTTGCTTGATGATGAATCACCTTCCAAACGGGCAGCCCGAAGGATTCTTTGATCTTTAACACTTCAGAAACGGTCTCATTGCCATGAAGTTGTATGACATCAAGCGGCGCAAACGCCAACACTTCATCCAGCTGGTCAATAGAAGGATCGACAAAGACACCGACGAGCTTCTGCTTTGGCCTGACCCTACTAATCCACCTGCCGACCTGCTCCGGCCGCACGTAACGCTTTGTCTTATTAACGAAAATAAAACCGAGGTGTGTGGCTGATGAGGAGGCCGTTTTTTCAACATCACTAAGAGACCGATTCCCGCAAAATTTCACTAACGGTTCATACATCACACATTCACCCCATTCATCAGCTTTCCAACTGCTTGTTTAATATTGTCCTGGCGCATGAGGGACTCACCTACTAATACCGCTTCCGCACCATAACTTGCGACCTGCTTCATATCGTCATGAGTGAAAATTCCACTTTCAGAAACGAGCAGCGACTCCTTTGGAACAAGCTCCGCCATCCGCCTCGTTTGCTCAAGTGATGTTTCAAACGTGTGCAAGTTACGATTATTAATCCCTACCATCTCTGGGGTAAACTCCTTCAACAATCCTTCGAGCGTTTCCTCACTATGCACCTCAACTAGCACTTCTAGTCCCGCTTCATATGCCTGCGAATAAAGTTCATGTAATTTGCTCGCTTCCATCGCTTCCCCAATTAACAAAATGGCATCAGCCCCAATTAACTGACTTTCAGCGACCTGAACCGGGTCGATAATGAAATCCTTCCTCATCACCGGTACATTCACAGACTTTTTAATATCAGTCAAGAAATCACGATGTCCTTGGAAGAAATGCTGATCCGTAAGCACGGAAATTGCCTGCACACCCGCATCTGAATACTGCCTCCCGACCATCACGTGGTTAAAATCATCCCGAATAATCCCTTTTGAAGGAGAGGCTTTCTTCACCTCAGCAATCAACCCTGCAGCATAAGGAGACTGTTTCAAGGAGTGATAGAATGATTGCTTTGTTACTTGCGCTTGCTCTGGCAAGTATATCGTTTCAATTTCTTGTTTTTTGATAGCTAAAATGGTTTCAAGCATACTGACGATTCTCCTCTTCTCCCTGAATCGATGCGAAATACGTTTGTACGCTTCCGCTCTTAATCGCATCTTGAACACGTTTTACGCCGTCCGTTAAGTCGGAAGCTTTTCCTGCCACATACAGACCTGCTGCAGCGTTCATCGTTACGATGGTCATGGCACTCTCATTGGCTTCGCCTATGATGACTTGCTTAATTAAATCGGCACTTTGTTGACTATCAGTAATTTGAATATCCTCAAGCTTTCCTCTTGATAAGCCGAGTTCTTCAGGTGTAATCGTAAACCTATGAACCTCACCATCTTTTAACTCAACTAAGTCAGTGACACCCGTCATGGTGATTTCATCCAATCCATCCCTGCCGGTAGCCAATAACACGTGCTTAGAGCCTAGCTTGTTTAGCGTTTCTGCCATCTTTTCAGCGTAGGCCGTATCATAAATGCCAATGAGCTGACGCTTGGCGTTCGCCGGATTGGCCATGGGACCTAGGAGGTTAAAAACCGTGCGAAAACCTAGTTCTTGCCGTGCTGGCACAGCGTGCTTCATCGCCTGATGATAGTTTGGGGCGAACAAAAAGGTCATCCCTTTTTCCGAAATCGCCTTGGCTCCCTGCTCCGGGGTCGTATCAATCGGGATGCCTAAAGCTTCTAACACATCAGCACTGCCGCTTTTTGACGACACTTTACGGTTGCCGTGCTTAGCGACTTTCACATCCAGTGCTGCTAATATGATCGAAACGGCTGTCGATATGTTAAAGGTGGAGCTGCTGTCGCCCCCTGTTCCGCATGTATCAACGATGTCATTTTGCTCTAACTCGAGTTCCGTCATGTTCGCGCGCATCGCCCGGACGAAGCCAGTCATTTCCTCAACGGACTCTCCTCTGTGACGCATGACAGAAAGCATACTCATGAGCTGCCCTGTCGATACTTCCCCTTTCATGATTTGGTTCATTGTTACATAGGCTTCTTCTTCTGTTAGGATATCTCCCTCTACTATTCTGCTCAATTGTTGTTTCATTTCATCTCAGCTCCTTCTCTACTCTGCTCAAATAAATACTCTGCTAACTCAATCGTTCTTTTTAAAGCACTCGCTTTATTCAATGTTTCCTGATATTCAGCTTCTGGATCCGAATCGGCTACAATGCCAGCCCCTGCCTGAACGTACACTTTCCCATTGACGAGTGTCATTGTTCGGATTGTGATACAGGAGTCAATATTGCCGTCAAATCCTAAATATACAATTCCTCCGCCGTAAAGATGACGTGGAGTTGGTTCTAATTCCCTTAAAATTTGCATGGCTCGAACCTTTGGTGCTCCTGACAGCGTTCCTGCTGGAAAAGCTGATATTAGGGCATCAATAGGTGAAATCTCTTCTTTAAGCTGGCCTGTCACCTTGCTAATGATGTGCATGACCTTTGAAAAACGTCCGATCGTCATATAATCATGGACGTTTACGGTTCCGTATTCGGATACCCGCCCGATATCGTTTCTGGCTAAATCAACAAGCATACGGTGTTCGGCTTGCTCTTTCTCATCAGCAAGCAACTCCTCAGCAAGTGCATCATCTTCCTCTTGTGTAGCACCACGTTTTCTCGTACCGGCGATCGGATGGATCTCAAGTTCACGACCCTGTACCTGTAACAATCGTTCCGGTGAGCTGCCAATGACTTCAACGTCCTGAAAGTGTAAATAGAACATATATGGGGAGGGATTCACTTTTCTTAAAACCCGATAAAGTTCAAAGCCGCTTCTATTTGTTATCGCCTCAAAACGCTGGGATAAAACAGCTTGAAAGATATCACCCGCTCGGATGTACTCTTTGATGTTTTTTACGTCCATCTTAAAGGCAGGCTTATCATAATTACTTGTCAATTCAATCGAGTGTGATTGTTCATCATCGTCTTCATCTGCCAACATTAAATCCGGTAAAAAGCTTTGTTCTTTTAACGCCCGTCCTACGGATTGCAATCTTTCTTTTGCAGAATTGTAGACCTGCATTTCATCTGATCTATCATCAAGCCTTGCATAGGTTAAGATCGTCGTTTCCTTTGTTTTATGATGATAGGCAATGAGCGTCTGGCAAAATAACAGATGATAATTGGATAGGTTAACCTCATCATCAAGTGCCTTATCAACAGGTTCATAATCGGAGATCCCATCATAAGCGATATAGCCTACAGCTCCACCCTTAAATGGCAGTGGCACTTCTGCCGGTTTTACTCGGAGGGCTTCCACAGTGTCCTCAAAAGCCCCCTTCAAAGAGGATCTGCCCTCCTCTTCCCCTGTGTGAAAATCATGGATGATGAATTGATCTTCATTTTGTTGAATATCAATCATCGGATCTAAACCAATGAACGAAAAATTAGACCATGGTGATTCAGGGTCTTGACTCTCAAGCATATAGACTGCTTCTTCTTTTAAGGCGTGAAACATGTGAATTGGTGTTAGCGTGTCGGTATAAAACGTTTGGGTAATTGGAATCGTGTGGTATTCCTTTGTGCTTTCGAGGAACGATTCCATTGTGGTCATACTCATATATGCTCACCTCTCCATAAAAGTTTTTATGGAAAATGAGATGTTGAGGGGCAAAAAATTAGTGGATGAAACATTTTTAAAAATTGGCTCAGACCATCGAAAAACCCTCATCGTGCAGGTCCTGTCGATCCCTTAGCTCTCTCTGCTCTTCTCATCCTAATTTCCTCAACTCATCTAATCTCATTCTCTACTCTTCGTACTTTCAAATAGTGTATTAAATTCTGATAATAAAGTCAAACACAAAGAAATAGCCTAACAACCATTTATCCCCACCTCAGGTCATCCAGATTCTGGATGACCTGAGGTGGGGATTTTTGTAATTTTTGACTATACGCTTTCCTCTGCTGATTTTCTAAATCCGTGAAAACGGCGGAAGCCACGATTGGTATAATATTCTTGAGAAGCACTCGTAGCAAGCATCTCAATTCTTGTACTTGGGTAACATTCATGTGCCAAATTAATTAATTGTTGTCCAATCCCTAGCTTACGGTAATTTTCCATAACTAGAACTTCACAAATATATAATGTAATCGCACCGTCAGTCAGCCCACGTAAATATCCAATTACATCGTTTCCATCTAAAGCTACTAACGCTGGATCTGAATTAAGTAAAGCTTGGATCGTTTCTTGACTTTTTCCAGCTAGATTGTCCCATCCTTCTTGTTCAAGTAAAGACTTGATCACATCAAAGTCATTCTCCTGAAACGTGCGAATTACAAAATTATTCATTGGATACTCCCCTTTTTAATAGATATTATAAACCACTGACCCGCATCTTCCTTCTTTCAAACCCTTTTCTTTAGTTAACTCTTTATGAGTTTGAAATGTTGCCTCCTATACCACCTAATCATATAACGATAGACCCCCTGACTTGGTTTCACATGAACGTCATTAATCTATTTATATTTTTCTTAACAGCAAGTTTAGTGGTTTTTCTTCTGTTTAAACATTTGTGCTAAAATATATCCTAGACATGTAGATGTTGCTTAATGTAGGGAGTGTATGAATGTGAAAGTCATCAAAAGATTATCTGTTGCGATTGCTTTTGTTCTATTAGCAGGTTGTTCATCTGGGCCTGATCTTTCTCTAAGTCATTTGAAAAACCTTTACCCTGAAACCTTTGCTGCTCCAATCGAGGCTTTGTCAGAAGAAAAACAACAAAAATTAGGGTTGCCTCAAGAATTGCCTTTTAAATTGCAATCACTCGAAGCTACGGTCGAAGAGGATGAAGTCGAAGTCGTTTATCAATCAAAAACTGCGAATAAGGCTCTTGTTCGTACAATTTTTAATCCTGGCAGCGACTTAGAGGAATCCGAATTACAAATCCCTCTTGATTCAGGGATCGTTGCGGGTGTTCAAGAACGAGAAGATCACGTTTTCATCGAATGGTATAGTGGGGAGAAAGATGTTATTTATCAACTCGAATATTCATCGGAAGCGAAAAAGGAAGAACGCTTGAAACAAGCCATGGAAATAACCAATTCTATAGAATAACCTAATCCGTCACCTTATTCGTGACGGCTTTCTTCACTCTTAAAGTTAGTTTAACTATCTCGATTTCTGGATAAATGAAGATTAGCGTAGAAAAGGAGATGAGTATGATGAAGGAAGAATACACTACTTTATTTGAAGAACTGCCAATCAACCAAACATTGCTTAACAATCGTTATGTAGTTGCACCTATGACGAGAATTAGTGCCGAAAACAACGGGAGAGCCAATGAAACAATGAAGAAATATTATGAGCGCTACGCCAAAGGTGGATTTGGGACAATCATTACGGAGGGAATTTACCCCGATGAAAAATATTCTCAAGGATATCATAACCAGCCTGGTCTTGCGAACGTTGATCAAATGAATTCTTGGAAGCCGGTCGTAGAAGGCGTCCACAAGCATGGAGCTGCTTTTATAGCACAGCTTATGCATGCCGGATCGCAATCTCAAGGCAACATTCATGCGAATGATACTATATCTCCATCTGCCGTACCGCCAAAGGGAGATATGATCCCCCTTTACGGCGGAGAAGGTCCCTATCCAACCCCTATTGAAATGACCCACGCGAACATGGAGCAGGTCAAACAAGGGTTTGTTACGGCCGCTATTAATGCCAAGGAAGCAGGCTTTGATGGCGTAGAAATCCATGGAGCGAACGGTTATCTGCTAGATGAATTCCTTACCGATTATATGAACCATCGCGAAGATCAGTACGGAGGAGCTACGGAAAATAGAGTCCGCCTTCTAACAGAGATCATTATTGAAGTAAGAAAAGCAGTAGGGAAAGAATTTATTGTTGGCATACGGATATCACAAGGGAAGGTCACAGACTCTGATCATCGCTGGGCCCTCGGAGAAAGTGATGCTGATACCATCTTCTCAAGCTTAGATGATACCCCTCTTGATTATATTCATGTCACAGATGCTGATGGAACCAAGTCGAGCTTTGGAGAAGGAAGTAAATCCATCGCTGCAGCAGCTAAACAGTATAGCAGCTTGCCAATCATAGCAAATGGCCAGTTACAGGACCCAGCTATAGCTAGTTCCTTAGTGCAGGAAGATAAAGCAGATTTAATTAGTCTAGCTACAAGTGCTTTACAAAATCCAGACCTTCCTAACCGAGTGAAGCAAAATGCAGCAATCACCCCTTTCGATTTTGAATCGATTATGCTTCCAAAAGCTTATATTAAAGAACACGAATTAAAAAAGGAGATCATATAAGAACAAAACACCAAGAAGACTGTCTTCTTGGTGTTTTGATTATGAAAATCGAAATAGTGAGTTTTTTAGAAGAAGGCTCCTTTAGTAAAGAGTGTTGTTTTTGTATAGGAAGACGGCAGAGGGAAATATGCGAACTGTTAATCCGTCCTTTTCTACAGGTCAAAAAATTACTTTAAATAGCAACAAACTTTTAGAAACCAACCTAAAAGATGCTCCAACTGCTGAGTTTACAGATATGAATATCCTATAAACAAAACACCGATCCATATACTAAGGAATATGGGTCGGTGTTTTACACTTCACTTGAAGGTTTCTCATAGCCCTTCCCTACAATTTGTACCTGTTTTAAATTTCCAATACTGTCGAAGTCAATTGCCAACGTATCTCCCGTTTTCGCGAATGCAATTAATCGTTCTTTCAGTACTAGAAACTCACTTTTCCCTGCATCCTCCTGAACCAATATTGCATATGAACCGTCATAACGATCCAACTTGTATCTATTCACGGACATGTCCCCTTCTACCGAAATTGTATGAACGTTCGAAAAATTCCCTTCTAAGTTTTATATACCCTTCTCCTTCTTCGATAAACGTGTCGAAGATTGTAAAAAGCAATCTTCTCCTCTAGACAAACAAAAACATCGATGATATGATCAAACTACCGACCGTTAGTTAGTGAGTGAGTGAGGGGTTCAAAATGTCAAAACAAAAAATTATAGATGTCAGTCTTGAGTGTTTTGCTTATCATGGCTATGAAAATACAAGTCTTACAGATATTGCTTCCAAAGTAGGAATCAAGAAACCGTCTCTTTACAATCACTTTTCCAGTAAAGAAGAAATTTTCCTTGAAGTATTGAAGGAAGTAGCTGTTAAAGAATCCGAACATTTCCAAGCCTTTACGAGACAAACTGGTGATCAACCCGTCAAACAGCGACTTGAGAAAGTCTATCATTTCTATGTTGATCACATGGCAAACTCAACCGAAGGCACGTTCTTTAAGCGTTTTACTTTCTTTCCGCCTGAAGACTTCTCCGATGAAATTAAACAAGTATTTCTTCAAGTAGAAGAACAGGCGAATGACATTATCCGCCCTATTTTTAAGCAGGGGATGGATGAAGGAACATTGCGCCATCTGCCCATTGATGAAACACTATCTGCTTTCTACACGCTGATCGATGGACTATTTTTGGAAGAAAATTTCTACGATAAAGATACACTGGCTAAGCGAGAGCAAGCCAGCTTTAAAATATTTTGGCTTGGGGTGCAAAAATCAAGCGAGGAGGATTAACTATGGCCTGGATCTATTTATTCATAGGGGCCCTGTTCGAAATTGGCTGGGCCGTTGGGCTGAAAATGTCAGAAGGCTTTACAAGACCCATTATTTCCGGGTTTACACTATTATCAATATTCATTAGCTTCTTTTTATTTACAAAAGCATTAAAAATGATCGACATCGGCACAGGATACGCCATCTTCACAGGAATTGGCGCTGCCGGTACAGCCGTAATCGGAATGGCATTTCTTGGCGATATCAAAAGCGCTGGAAAGGTCTTTTTTATTGCCGTTTTAATCTTTGGGATTATTGGGTTGAAAATGTCAGATACGCCAAAGGTGGAAGTTCTTACTGAGGAGGGGTTATAATGTCTTGGATCTTTTTACTTCTTGCCGGTACAGGTGAAATGTTCGGCATGTTATTCCTCAAGCTTTCAGATGGATTTCGCAAACGAATCCCGACTTTGCTGGCCATTGTTTCAGGTGGATTAAGTTTATACTTCCTATCCCTCTCGCTTAAAGAATTACCTATTGGCACGGCATATGGGATCTGGACAGGAATAGGGTCTGTCGGAACAGTGCTGCTTGGTATTCTATTATTTAACGAAAAGGCAAGCGTACAACGGCTCTTTTTTATTGGTTGTATTATCGCCGGTGTTGTCGGGTTAAAGCTTGTTTCTTAATCGGGCAATTTTTCTACTAGATATACGCAAAACGTATTGCAATCGTCCTAGATAGCAAGTAAAATAAAAAAGGAAAATTCTAGCGATTAGACAAAATCCGATCCCTTTCCTGAAACAATTGATAAAATAAGGTAGATTTCGATTCATTGCATTATCTTTCACCATTCATTGTAGGGATCTCTTACAGGTCATACGTCTATAGAGTATAGAACACATTATTCCTTGGAGGGCTCTTTAATGAGAAAAGTACTATTTGCAATCTTGCTACTCATTGTCTTTTCATTCGGGTTCGTCGGTTATACTGATCTTCAATCAAAGCCGACAATGACTGAACCTACTGAAGCGGAACAGTATTAAGAGGAAACATTAACATAGTAAAACCCGCTATCTGGCCGTCCCAGACAGCGGGTTTTCTTATTGTGATTCTTTTTCAGGTAGATCTAACTTACGATCTTCTCCCCACGTCTCTTCTAAATAATCATCACGTCCGGAGTTTCCACGGTAAAATTTATATCTTAACTCATTTTTCTTATAATAATCCTGGTGATATTCCTCTGCCCGATAGAATTCTTCTGCAGGGCTGATAGGTGTAACAATTTCCCCTTCAAAACGTCCTGACTCAGCCATCTCTTGTTTAGACTGCTTTGCTAGCTTTTGCTGCTTTTCAGAGTTGTAAAAAATGGCAGTCGTATATTGATAGCCTCGATCAACAAACTGTCCTCCATCATCAGTAGGATTAATCTGCCTCCAAAACACATCTAACAATTGTTCATACGTAATCACATCTGGGTCGAAGTACACTTGGACAGCTTCAAGATGCCCTGTCCCGCCAGCCGATACTTCCTCATAGGTAGGATTCTCTGTCTCTCCCCCTGTGTAACCGGAAACTACTTCTTTTACACCTTTAAGCTTTTCAAAGGGCGGTTCCATACACCAGAAACAACCGCCGGCAAAGGTAGCCACTTTATAATCATCCGGTATATCCTCTGCTGAGACCACTTCACTTTCATAATTTCGTTTTGTCAAGTACGCATAGGCTTCTGGAATAACGAGCGCGCCGGCAATGACTAGGATTCCTGATATCACAAACCACTTGATACGCTTGCTCATATGATCACCTCAATGAATATGGTTACTTTTATCATAGCATGCATGCAGGGGTATAACGAGGGAACTGCTTATTCCTCTTCATCTAGATTCAATCCTTCTATATGCTTTCTCTCCATTTGATGCTTGATTTTTCGATATGACTTCGATTTAAAAATAATGTCAAAATCATAGTCAGCTGGGTAAAGTTCGCTAGCTGGGATGTGCAGCTTTAGCCGCTTATGGTTAATCGTTTGCTTTAATTTGGACAATATAGTTCCCTCTTTCATCCGGTCCTTTGTAAGCGATGAATTTCCTTCTCAAGTAACGTTAAATCGGCAATCGACCAGGCGTATAAGCTAATGGTAGGTGCGATCATTTCCTTCCCATTCATGAACCGCTTCAATTTTGTACAATGATCGAGGAACGCTACGAGGCGAGCGAACTGATCAGCTCGAATAAACATTCCCTTCTTCGCTTGTTCGATCATATAAGTGACATCACTTAATGAATGAATAGGAACGTTCCCGCTGCCAGTTATAATCGCTTTTGCCTCTTCAATTTCAAGATGTAAATGGCTAATTACTCTCTTATTTCTTGACGGGACAATTGCTAAAATTGTCTCCTTGCCTTCGTTCGTTAGTGCGTAACGAGCTGTTTCTTCTAAAATTTCCTTAAACTCTAAACTCTGATATGTTTTCGTATTCAATGTAGATGCCTCCTATTTTTTATAAAGCCATAAAAAAAGCCACGATAAGCACAAAGCTCATCGCAGCTCATGTATGGATTGTAAGGAGAACGAAAACGCCCGGATGCGTTCGTTCATGTGCTCCACCATTTAGAAAGACACAAAAAAGCTATGACTTAAGAAAGCCATAGCCTTAGACACTTCTTTCATTTCTGCTATGATTATGCTTGTTCTTACTGTTTCTGAAAAAATGGAAACACAAATCCGACCTGCCTCAAAGCACGTCTTTTTCGCATTTCTTCAGAATGTATCCAATTAATGGGATTAGTTAAGAACAGCCACACTCATAATTCATTCTCCTTTAAGAAAAGAATTTAATGGAAGGACACATCTGTTCTCTTCCTATAGAATATGCAATTTTTTTTAAAAAAGTCAATCTTTAAAAATGGTATCAAAATCGGCATCGTAACTTTTGATAGTCTTTGCGGAAAGTGATCGCTCTATAATCCTTAATGCATTCTGATTGTCTTCTCCCTGTTCTGATGCCACACAATCCCTTGGCACCCATAGATCATACCCTCGCATATATGCATCATTGGCAGTGAATAAAACACAAATATCACCCGTTACTCCTGTTAAGATCAGATTCGATACTGCCAACTGCTCTAAAAGAATGCTGAGCTGTGTGCCAAAGAACGCGGAGTGCTTTGGTTTAATGATAAAGTAATCATCTTCTTCAGGGAGAATTTCATTAATCACAGGCTCTCCTCGCCCTTGCTTACACTCTTTGATTAGTTCTGTCTTGTTATCCTGCCATAAACCGAAATTATCATTAACGTAAATGACAGGCATCTCTCTTTGTTTAGCCATGGACTTTAGCTTTTGCAAATTAGCCGTTATGGCTTTTGTATTTTCAAGAAGGTCCTCTCCTCCATCGAAATCCATTTTGTTTATCATATCGATCATCAGCAATGCAGTTCGTTGCGACATACTATCTCCTCACTTTTCTTCATATTTAGGAGGCCCGGCTGGAACTTGCCTTTTGTGTTCTGTACGCTTGTGAATATCTTTGAGACGCTGTTCATCATCGGGAGCAATAGTCTCCCCTCGCAAATAGGTATCAATCGCTTCATAAGAAATGCCCATCTCTTCTTCATCAGATTGTCCTTCCCAAAGTTCAGCGCTCGGTTTTTTCTTAATTACAGAATCTGGTACATGTAAATACGCGGCCATTTCCCGTACTTCCTCTTTTCTCATATGAATAAGTGGAACAAGATCTACTCCACCGTCCCCATATTTTGTGAAATAACCGGTATAATCCTCTGCAGCATTGTCTGTTCCTATGACTAAATAACCATAATTATTAGCAACAGCGTACAGTGTACTCATCCGCATCCGAGCTTGAAGGTTTGCCCCTCCTAATTGAGATTTTTCTTCTTTCCAATCCCCTTTCTCCACCAGCTTATTTTGTATAGATGAATAGGTTTCTTTATAAGCATCGGTTAGTTCTATACCTACATATTCAAGATTAGCCTTCTCCACAGTAGCAACAGCATCCGTTTGATCTTCCACCCGCTGATTAATCGGTAGAATCACTCCGAGTGACTCGTATGGAAACGCACGTTTAATTAAATTAGCGACGACTGCAGAATCGATTCCGCCGCTTACTCCAACAAGGGCTCCTTTCGCTCCTGCTTCCTTAACCTTTGTTTGAAGCCAATTGACGAGGTGTTGGGCTCTTTTTTCCATATCAATAATAACTCCCTTCAATTTTCGATCTTTATTTCACTATGTTCCTTTCTGTAAAAATAGGTAAACATATGTTGCCTCTCAATAAACAAATAGCTTTAAAAACAAGGTAAATTAAGTAATAATGTAGAAATAGATGACTAGTTAGGAGTGATTCACTCATGATCGAAAAAGAAAACCACGTGCTCGTCATTTTTCCACATCCTGATGATGAAGCTTTTGGCGTCTCAGGCACCATTGCTTCCTATATAAATCAAGGGACCCCACTCACCTATGCTTGTTTAACACTTGGCGAGATGGGCAGGAACCTTGGCATGCCAGCATTTGCTACCCGTGAAACACTTCCGAACATTCGACGTGTTGAACTGCAGAAAGCGGCTGAGGCTATGGGAATTACCGATCTTAGGATGCTTGGATTACGCGATAAAACATTAGAATTTGAAGACGATGACAAAATGAACCAGCTTGTCAGTGATTTAATTAATGAACTTGATCCATCCTTAGTGATCAGTTTTTATCCTGGCTATGCCGTTCACCCTGATCATGAAGCAACAGCAAGAGCTGTCGTCCGTGCTTTAGAACGAATTGAGCCTGCAAGACGACCAAAACTGCACGCTGTGGCTTTCGCAAATAACACAGAAGAGGAACTGGGTAAGCCAGACGTTGTCCATGACATAACAAAAGTTCAAGAGCAGAAGCTGAATGCCATGCGTGCCCACATTTCACAAACGGCAAGGATGCTCGAAATGCTCGATGAGGGGATCCAAGCAAATGACCCGGAAGCATTAAAGTGGGTCACGAATGAATCTTTCTACAACTATACATGGAACGATTAACGTTAAAAGCTGATCCTTAGGATTAGCTTTTTTTCTCCTAGATGTGATCCATCCTTTTTATTAAAACGATTGCTCTGCAGGAGGAAAAGAACGTCACACCATTGCCACAGCCATTTGCAGTTACACATGTTATGATTGAGGCGGTTAATTTGAAACGAGGAGATTTTATCATGAAAAAAATTATATCATCCATAATGTTAGTTGCACTAATTACTATCCTTGCAGCATGTGGATCCTCTAGTGAGGGTGAAGAAAATAATGCAAGTGAAAATAAGGAACCAGTGATGACAGAAGTCGAAGTGAAATTTGAGGAAGAACCTCTGCCGGTTAAAGAAGAATCTGTGATTAAAGCCGTCGTTACACAAGGCGAAGAAAAAGTGACCGGCGCCGATTCTGTGGAATTTGAAATATGGCATACTCAATCTGGACAAGAAAAATCAGATACGATTGCAGCCGAACATACAGAAAGTGGTGTGTATGAGGCTGCCTATACATTTGATAAACCAGGCACCTACCAAGTGATCGCTCATACGCAGGCACGAAGTATGCATGTCATGCCTCAAGTTGAAGTGCAAGTGAAGGGTGACGAAGCGGCTAAAGAAGAAAGTGGTCATGATCAAGGAAAAGAGGGGCATGCTTCTAAAGAAGATAGTCATGGTCACGGGCACAGTAATTTTATGGTCCATTTTATGAAAGATCAAGAGTTTAAAGCAGCTGAAGATTCCACTCTTACGGCACATATTAATCATAAAGAACAACCTTTCGAAGAGGCAATGGTAAAGTTTGAAATCAGCTCAGCCCAACTAGACAAGCATAAGTTCATACCAGCTGAGGAAACGAATCCCGGTGAATACACATCCGCCTATACTTTCTCATCAGCTGGGGAATATACAGTCACCATTCATTATGAAAAACCTGACCAGGAGATCCATGGTCATCAGGAAGAAACCATCCAAGTAAGTGAATAGTCCCTTAAGACAAAAAAGTCTGATCCAATATTGGATCAGACTTTTTTTAGAATTAGATTTCAGCATTCTGTAATTTTTTCTTCTTCGCCATTTTTTCACGTTCGTTTTTATTAAGATATTTCTTACGAAGTCGTACCGCTTCAGGTGTAACCTCGCAATATTCATCATCATCCAAGTACTCAATCGCCTCTTCAAGAGTTAGCTGACGAGTCTTTTTGATAGTGCTCGTCGTATCCTTGTTCGCGGAACGTACGTTAGTCAAGTGCTTCTCTTTCGTAATGTTTACGGTTAAATCATTTTCACGATTGTGCTCGCCTACGATCATCCCTTCGTAAACCTCTGTACCAGGCTCTACGAAAATTGTACCGCGATCCTCGAGGTTCATAATACCATAGGTAGAAGACTTCCCTTTATCAAGAGAAACAAGGACTCCCTGACGACGACCGCCCACTTGCCCTTTCGTTAGTGGAGCGTAGCCATCAAACGTATGGTTCAGAATTCCGTACCCACGAGTTTGCGTCATAAATTCAGTAGAATACCCGATTAAACCACGAGAAGGAACGAGGAATTCAAGGCGAACCTGCCCGTTTCCATCGTTGACCATATCCTGCATTTCACCTTTACGGATTCCAATTGACTCCATAACAGCACCTTGATAATCTTCTGGCGTATCGATTTGAACACGTTCCATCGGCTCACAAGTTACCCCATCAATTTCTTTCAAAATAACTTTAGGCTTGGAGAGCTGAAGCTCAAAACCTTCACGACGCATATTTTCCACAAGAATCGATAAGTGTAATTCCCCACGACCTGATACAGTAAAGGCATCAGGAGAATCTGTTGGTTCAACACGCAAGCTTACATCAGTTTCCAGCTGTGTCAACAAACGTTCTTCAATTTGACGGGAAGTTACATACTTGCCTTCGCGGCCTGCAAATGGGCTGTTGTTCACGAGGAACGTCATTTGAAGGGTTGGTTCATCAATACGTGGAATTTCCATTGCTTCTTGGTGGGTTGTTGGACATACCGTTTCTCCAACGTTAATGTCTTCCATACCAGCAAGAGCAATAATATCTCCAGCTCTAGCTTCTTCAATCTCGATACGCTTCAAACCAATGAAGCCGAACAGCTTAGACACGCGGAAATTCTTTACGGATCCATCCTTCTTCATAAGTGACACTTGCTGTCCTACTTTAATACTCCCTCGGAACACACGCCCTACTCCTATACGTCCAAGGTAATCGTTATAATCAAGGAGCGTAACTTGGAACTGTAGCGGGTCATCCTGTGAATCGACAGGGGCAGGAATGTTATTCATAATCAGCTTAAAGATCGGGTCCATTGTTTCGTTCTGATCTTCAGGCTCATCCCCAGATGTACCGTTCAATGCGGACGCATAAACAACCGGGAATTCAAGCTGTTCATCATCTGCGCCGAGTTCGATAAATAGGTCAAGCACTTCATCGACCACTTCCTGAGGACGTGCATTCGGACGGTCAATTTTGTTCAAGACAACGACTGGTGTTAGTTTTTGTTCCAGCGCTTTTTTAAGAACGAAACGAGTCTGTGGCATACATCCTTCGTAAGCGTCAACAACTAATAATACACCGTCTACCATTTTAAGAATACGTTCAACTTCCCCACCAAAGTCAGCGTGACCTGGTGTATCAAGAATGTTAATTCGTGCATCATTATAATTGATCGCGGTATTTTTCGCTAAAATTGTAATGCCGCGTTCCTTTTCCAAATCATTAGAGTCCATAGCACGGTCATCCACGTGTTCATTCTCACGGAATGTACCAGAATAGCGAAGCATCTGATCCACAAGCGTTGTTTTTCCGTGGTCAACGTGTGCGATGATCGCAATATTACGAATATCATTTCTGTGTTGCATGAAGCACACACCTCTTTCAAATCACAAATTATTCAACCTGTCTATTATAACACACCAAGAGATTTGTCGATACCTATTATGCACTTATTTCAATTGTCGTACACATGGAGAATAGAAGATTATAGTATATTTCCTTTCTTATCATCTGGTTTCGCAGTACAATAAGAAGCAACTGTTTTATAGGAAAAGGTGAAATCAATGAAAACGAAGCGCCAAGGAGAGTGGCTTGAGGTCACAATTCCAAAGAAATGGGATACATTCACGATTGAACGGATTTTGAAAAAAGAATGGAAAGTGCCTAGGAAACTTCTTCATAAATATCGTTCCGAACGTAGCGTAACCTTAAATAATGAATCGAAGCATTGGAAGCTGACACAGGTTTACACAGGAGATGCGCTTCGGATTAAACTGTTTGAACCTCAGCCGTTAGAGGTGATTCCAACGTACCTTGAGATTAACGTGTTGTATGAAGATGACCATCTACTTGTCGTTAATAAGCCGGCTGGCATGGATACACACCCCAGCAAACCTGATCAAACGAACACGCTTGTCAACGCAGTCGCATTTTACTTCCAAGCAAGTGGAATTGAAGCGACACCCAAATATGTGCATAGACTAGATCGGGATACCTCGGGAGCGATCTTATTCGCTAAACATGACCTTGCAATTGCTATGCTCGGTGAGCTGTTGAAGAAAAGAGAAATCAGCAGGACGTATTTAGCCTGGGCCCACGGTAAAATTAAACCCTCTACAGGTTTGGTTCAGCAGCCAATCGGTAAAGACCGCCATCATCCGGCCCGCAGAAGAGTATCATCTGGAGGGCAGGATGCCGAAACATATTACGAGTTGTTAAAGTATGATGCTCAGCAAAAAGCATCCCTTATTAAATTAAAGCTTAGTACTGGCCGAACACACCAAATCCGCGTTCATCTAAGCTATCTCGGGTATCCTTTGCTAGGAGATGAATTATATGGAGGTAAGCCTGCTGGTTTTGGCAAGCAAGCCCTTCATGCCGCAAAATTAAGTTTCACCCATCCTTTTACGGAAGAAGTAATAGAATGTCTGGCTCCACCTGAAAACGACACGAGCTTATTTACATTTGAGCATGTTCAGGCATTAAATCTGGAGAATTATTGATTTAGGATTCTGACCAGAAGACGGATGATTCTAACTAAAATTCAGTTTATTCTTTCAAAACTTTCGAAGATTCTACCCAAAATCCAAAAGATTCTGTCCTAATCCAAAGCGATTCTACCCAAGTTAGGACAGATTCTTACTTAACGAAGAAAAGCCGCACATCCTAATAAGAGGTAAGCGGCTTTTCTTCTCCAATCTGCTTCAAGTTTTCTAAGCGCACCTTCAAAAAGTTCCGCATATGCCTTTCAAGAAACAGCTTATTAGCCAGTCTCCCAAGCAGCCCTAACGGAGCCTCAAATTGAAGGATATCAGTCATCCTTGTTCCCCCTCTTTCTTCTGCAAAAAGGTGAACATGTGTTAAAGAGGAAAACGCACCTTTTCCCATAACATCAATGAACTGGTAAGGACGGTCCATCGACTGAATACGCGCCGTTAACCTCTGCTTCACACCTAAATGAACGGCTTCCCACGTGACAGATTCTCCCGCTTCGATTAGTCCTTCTGTGACCCCTCCGATCGCTCGTTCCTTCGTATGGGGCACGGATTTTGGATGCAATGAAATGTCTCTTGCTAAATCAAAACATTCATCGATGGGGAGATCAATCCAAATCGATAACTTGAGAACCGGCATCCTTACTCCCCCACCTCTTTTTTTAATAAGTACTTTAGCCCGCCATACAGGGCAACTGCTCCTGTAGCAACAATGGATGCGCCATCCATTAACAAAATAGGAACTTCGTCATTCCCTACGATGAACCAATTCATAATCGCCAGGAACAATGCACCTATAAAAAAGATAATCGCTACAGAAGAAATAATGATACGGTATTTTTTCGGTGCTTCCTTTAAAGCCCAAATGAAAAATACCGCTGAAAGCAATGCCCCTGTGCTAGTAATCAATGCTTCGATCAGCGTCACGGGCGGACTGGTAAGTATTTTAGTTTGATAGAAAAAGGTCAGTGCACCTATCGCAAGGGCAACTGACCAAGTGATAAAAAACACACGCATTAAGCTAAACTCCTATTCTGTTATCTGTTTATAAAGGTTATCGTATTTATCTGCACATGTGAGGTCGAGATCGGTTAACCCTTTGGCCTGCCATGAAGTCAATTTGAGGGTGACCATTTTGTAATCAATGCTGATAAACGGATGATGTTGGATATCCTCTGCATATTCAGCTACATTGTTAACAAACTGAATCCCTGTAAGATAATCCTCAAATCGATAGCGCTTCACAATAAATTTGCCATCAAGCTTCCAACCATCTAATCCATCTACTCTCGCCTGCTTTTCCTCGTCAGGTATCCGCTGTTCCATGCTGACTCCTCCTCTTGGCAAAAATCCTACTGTACTCTTACATTACACGATTTAGATTTCCTTTAAGATGTAAGTTCCAAAAATTCCTCAACATCAGCGATACATAGATTCAGTGCATACTCCCAGAACTCCGGCCCCTCAAGATTCACATTCAAATGCTTCATCGCTAGATCCTCCACTGTCATGCGCCCCGTATCCTGTAGTAAAGCGATGTATTTTTCCTCAAAATCACTGCCTTCTTCGAGCGCTTTCGCATACACCCCTAAGCTGAACAAATAGCCAAAGGTATAAGGGAAATTGTAAAAAGGAACATCTGTAATATGAAAATGAAGCTTTGAAGCCCAAAATGTTGGATCATATTCGTCTAGACTATTTACATATGCCTCTTTTTGAGCCTCTACCATCATTTCGTTTAAACACTCAGTTGAGACTGTACCTTGTTTACGTTCCTCATAAAATCTCGTTTCAAACAGAAAACGCGAATGAATATTCATAAAAAAGGCCACCCCACGCTGAACTTTATCCTCAAGCAGTGCTATTTTTTCCCTTTCATTCGAGGCATTTTTCACAGCGGCATCTGCCACTATCATTTCAGCAAACGTCGATGCTGTTTCAGCGACGTTCATAGCATATCCTTGGTTCATGATCGGTAACTCGTTCATAACATGCTGATGATACGCATGGCCAAGCTCGTGCGCAAGTGTCGCGACATTAGAAGGTGAACCAGAATAAGTCATGAAAATCCTTGTCTGTTCACTGTGAGGGAAGCTTGTACAAAATCCTCCCGGCCGCTTTCCAGGTCGATCCTCAGCTTCGATCCACTGTTTTTCGAATGCCATTTTAGTAAACTCAGCTAGTTTAGGGCTGAACTTTTCAAACTGGTCAATGATAAACTGTGCTCCCTCGTTATAATCCATCTTTTGCTCGCTCTCACCAATTGGCGCCCCGACATCATACATACTCAATTGCTCAAGCCCTAACAAATTCGCTTTTCTTTGTAAGAATTTCCGATAATGCCCTTTATATTTAGAAATCGTCTCCCACATGGCTGTTATAGTCTTCTCACTCATCCGATTATATTCAAGCGGTTCTTTCAGCACATCATCCCATCCGCGATGCTTGTAAGTTTGCAATCTAAAGCCGGACAAGTGATTAAGCGTTTCCGTAAACAAATCAGACTGTTCGACCCATGCTTGTTGTAATTTATCAAAAACTTCTTTTCGCTTCCCTCGATCTGAAGTGCCCAGTTTATTAGCGGCCTGTCCAACTGACAATGCTTCTCCATCTACCTCAATTCCCATTTTCCCAACAACCGTATCATACATTTGCCCCCATGCATGATACCCATCAACTGCCAAATCATTGATCAATGCTTCCTGATCTAGATCAAGTTTATCTTTCACCTTTTCTCGACGTTCTCTTAAAACAAATGCTAAATTAGCAAAGGGAGGTTTTTTAAGCATGACATCCCACACATGTTCATCAATTTGAATAAACTTTTGATCGAGTTCAGTTAATACATTTCCATACTGAGCCTCAAGCTCGCTCCTCTTCGCTACCAATGTACCTGCAGCCTTATCCTCAACATTTTGCGCAGAAAGACAGCTGACAAACGCTCCAAACTCACTCAAATGCATGGCAGTTTCCTGAAGCTTATCAATAATCACAACCAATTGATCGGTTTGTTCTGGGCTTTTCGGTGGTAAGAATTGATGAACAAACTTTCCAAGTTCACTTAAAAGGTTTTCAGTTACTTCTATATAATTCTGTAATTCACTTGAACTACTTCCTCCACTGAAGATCGTATCTAAATCCCATGTCGGTTCATAATTTGCCATTTCGACCATCCTTTTTCTATCGAATTTTCTTCACGTATGTAGTTTTTGTAGCCTGTTTAAATATACGATTCTATTATATCAGAATTTTCCAAACCAAAGAAAGTTTGTTCATATTTTGCAGTCTGACTTACTAGGAACAAACTGAGTAGATGTTATAATTTACTACAGCCTAATCTCTCACATATGAATTTTTATAAGAAAGGATGATCTTATGCGCTATAAACGTCATGAAACATTACGATATCAATTTAAAGATCCCATACCAGCCAGCTTTAAAATTATAAAAATTGATGACCACCATGTTGATACCGCTCAAGGAAATGGACACATTATTAATATGAGTCCGGGTGGTCTGCGGTTAGCTACCAATTTAAAACTTCCAGCCAAACAAAAAATACAACTCTTTGTTGAGACAACGATACTTAATCACTCACTTCACTTTATTTCAGATGTCGTTTGGACAAAGGCACTAGGCAGCGCACAACATTACGGGCTTACCTTTATCGATGACCACCATAAAGAAATCATGAAAATCCTTAAGGAATACCAGAAAAAGCAACAAAATAAGCCCCTACACGGATAGAAAGCGGCAAATGCAATTCACCGCGATGGTTGATTGATCAGCAATTAGGAATGTTCCCGTCTCAGGTATAGTTTACGGTTTCTAACCTGAAAAAAATCCTCCTCTATAATTAAATATAGAAGAGGATTCCTCAGGAAGTTGCAGATTTTACATTTGTTTTTCTACAGCATTAAGCAAGGGATGATCTTCACTTAGTTGAGATATTTCCTGTAATGCACCTTTATAGCCTTGTTCTTTAATTAATGATTGAAGTTCTACAGCCTCGGGATCCTGATCTTGTTTATATACCAACACGGCTGCAATCACCTCAACTAGGTGGGTGGGGATCTCTTTATTCCAATCTATATATTCAACTGCAGGACGAACTAAACGATCTTTTGGTCCAAGTTTGCGAATCGGAGCTCGACCGACGCGGGTTACTTCATCTGACAAGTCGGGATTCGCAAATCTTGATAAAATCGTTTCAATATACTTCCCATGAGCTTCCTTTGTAAAACCGTATTTTTTAATGAGAACATCGCCAGACTCGTGAAGTGCCCCTTTTATTTTAGAAAGAATTCGACTATCACTCATCGCCTGATGGATTGTTTGATGGCCATAATAATCGCCTAAATACGCAGCTGCAGCATGTCCTGTATTTACAGTAAACAGCTTTCTTTCAATATAAGGTGTCAAGTCCTCTACAAGTGTCAACCCAGCTATTTCTGGTTTCTCCCCTTTTATATCAGTGGAGTCCACGACCCACTCAAAGTAAGGTTCAACGGTCACTTTCAGTTTGTCTTCATGGGTTTGATCAGGCACAATGCGGTCCACTGCTGCATTTGGAAACCCTGTCAATTGAGCAACACGGGATTTCTCTGCTCCTAAATGCTCGAGGACATGCTCCTTAAGCAAGTCGCTTCCTCCAATCATGTTTTCACATGCAATCACATTTACAGATTCTGTTCTTTCTTTTAACCCTTCAGCAATAACAGGTGCAACCATTGGTAAAATGTGAGGGCCAACAGCTGTTGTAATTAAGTCTGCCTTCGCGATCATAGCTGCAACGTCTTCCTGATTGGTCACACTATTGATTCCTGATATATTTGTCACCTCGAATGAGTCCTCTGAGCCCGCCAGTTCAACAGTGTACTTGCTTCTTTCATTAATCTGATCAATTAGCTCACCATTTACATCAACAAATACAGTTTGATATCCCGCCTTAGACAACAAAGCTCCAATAAATCCCCGACCTATATTGCCTGCACCAAAATGAACAGCCAGCATTTAATTCACCTCTTCAAAAATAGAAAGAATCGCTTCTTTAGACTCAGCCTGAAGAATCTTTTCAATATTCTCTTCTTCCGAGCACACGAGAGCAATCTGTGATAAAACTTCTAAATGCTCGTCGCCTTTTCCAGCAATGCCGATCAACAATTTAACAATATTGCCGCCACCAAAGTCCACACCCTCAGGTACAGTCACAATGGTAATCCCTGTTTCTTTCACGGATTTCTTGCCATCCTCCGTACCATGAGGTATGGCTACAAAATTCCCCATATAGGTTGAAGTCACTTCTTCACGTTCAAGCATTTGTCCGATGTAAGCCTCATCTACATATCCTTGTGAATGGAGGAGACCCCCAACATAGCGGACAGCTTCCTCTTTACTATTGAACTGCTCATTTAAAGCAATATTACTGGTCGTTAAGATATTTTCAGACATGTTCATTCTCCTTTAATTTGTAAGTTTATTTCTTAAAAAGTTGTAAAGTTTATTGGAAAAATAAGTCTTCATTTGTTCTTCATCATCAGATTCCAGTACCTTTGTACATTCCTTATCTTCCACTATTAATGAACTTAAATAACTTAATACTTCATTTCCCCCGCTAGATAAATGACTTGGGGCGAGCATCAGAATAAAGCGATCACTAGCCATCATCTCACCATCCATGCCGAGTACACTTGCTTCCTTTTCCAAAGTAATCATCATAAAGCATGGTTGTACAATTTCCCTTAATTTGGTGTGATAAATCGCTAATTTCGTCTCAGGGATTCCAAGTCCGCCGACTTCTTCCCTTTCCAATAAGGCATCAACCACCTTCGTTGCATCATGCAGAACTTGACTCCTCCGCAAATGCTCACAGGCCTCATTAAGGGCAATTTCTTTATCCGTCTCACTCGTTCGTAACACAGCTAGATGTTCGATAATCTGGGTAACCGTTGTAGCATAATGTTGAATGGATTCCACAGATTGCTGTATGGACTGAATCGATTCATCCTTTACTTGAAGCGGGGTGGCCAATTTAACACGTTTCATTCGCTCATTCATTTTCACTTTTCGAACCGCATGCTGCACTTTATGAATGTCTTTCAACGGCAGCATCGGGTTGACAAGTACATAATCTGTAAAGTCACTGAGCGGGATCGTTGAAATCATTAGATCATAACTTTGATGATCTAACTTTTCTAAATCAAATAGCGAGCGATGCTCTACTTCCTCAATTTCATAAAATTGCTGTTGAAGCTTCGCGGCAAGAATTTTAGCCGTACCCATTCCACTTGAACAAACGACTAACACGTGAAGCCCTCGCGTACCTTTCTTGTTCAGAAGAGCTGATGCAAAATGCATAACAATGTAAGCTGTTTCCTCTTTTGGAAAAGTCATGCCCGGAAACACGTGCGCCGTGCCATCATGAACAATTTCAAACAAGTCTGGATAATCCTGCTCGATTTGTTCCGTCAGTGGGTTTTGGATATCCATTTGCTGTTGGATGCGGTAAACACTCGGCTTTAAGTGAACAACTAAATCATTAAGCAGCTGGTTCGATTCGTGAAGGTCGTGATTGACAGCTTTTGAGACAAACTCGATAAGCTGCTTTGCCTTAAAAGCAATACTGAGGCTGCTATCCTCAATAAGGGCATCTGTATCATAACGAACTTTAGCCCCCATTAAGTGCATCGTGATATAGCCTGTTTCCGCTTCAGGAATCTCAATATGAAAAAGATCCTCAAGTTTTTCTATAAGCTGCACAGCTACTTTAAACTCTTTAGAATTCCGTAATGAATGAAAATACTCCTCATCCATTCGAATAAACTCTCCTTGCTTCAAGCGTTCCATGGCCAAAGCGATGTGAACCACTAGACCAATATAAGCTTGATCAGTCAAGTTATAATTGAGCGAGGGGCGAATGGTCTCTATCGTCTGTTCAATCAAAGAAATCTTGTCTCTGCTTACTAAACCAAGCAAACGCTCTGACACCAAATCGAGGGAGCTATCCTGTACGTTTTCACGGAGCAGCTTTATAAAATCTAATTCATTCATGTGCTCCATGATTAAGAAGCTGATCGCTTCTCGTATGCGTGACTCACTCCCTTTCACCTCAACCCCATACCCTCTTTTTCGGACCAAATCTAATTGAAAATCATTTAACATTTGTTCAATTTTATCAAGATCATAACTAATAGTGGCAACAGTAACCTCTAAATCGCTGGCAAGAGCAAATAATTTGATGGGCTGTTTTATTTCTAGCAGCTTTGAAAGGACGAGTACTTGCCGCTCTTCTGGTGTATAATCAACACCATCTTGTTTGTTGATCGATTCTTGCATCCTCTTTCGATTTTCCTGATTTCCTTCGATGATCACACCTTTACCCGCGGTTTTTTGTAATAAAAGTCCGTGATCCCTTAGGAGTGTTTCGATGCCCTGGAGATCGCGGTGAACCGTCCGTGTACTAACGTCCAGCCACTCGGCGATTTCTTTAATAGCTATCGTTTCATTGGAAAGTAAAAGCAGTTCAATCATCTTTCTTTCCCTGGCAGATATATACATCATCTTCCCTCCTTTCTTAAAAAGGTGAAGAAAGAAGAGTCTGAGCAATGTCAGACCCTTACAATGAGTGTTCAAAAAGTTGTCAGATGAGAAGGCTGACTAAGATCGCCACGACACGCGAGCAACGTCGACACTAGCACGTCCTGTGCGTCGCAAGAAGGTTGAGGCGGCGTAGCTTTGAGCACAAGGAAATCTTCCCCGAATTGGCATCGCACGAAGGAAAAGTGCCCTTCTTTTCCAAGGAAAGGACTTGCACAGGACGTGCTGACTTCTACGTTGTGCACAAGGACGTGCACGGTTTTAGTAGAAGTTCCGCTGCTGCTTGTTGATACGTAAGTAGCGAGGCCACTTCAGAGAATATCCTTCTTCGCTGCCTTGCACCGAGGAATTTACTTCTTGAATAGGCTTGTAGACGCAGGGGCACACGCTCTTCAAAAGCAAGCCAACGAAAGATTCGCCTCTTATCATTTGGTGACTTTTTGAACATCCCCTTAAAATTATTCGTCGGACTTTAATTCCTCAACCAGTTCATCATACTTAGGACTATTTAAGAAATTATCAACTGAAATATGATGAGCATTTGGAACTTTTTGCATAGCACGCTCCGTTAAATCTTTGTGTGTAATAACAATGTCGACATCAGAAGGCAAGTCATTGATTGCCATATTTGTTACATCGATAGCAATGGACGCTTTTTTGAATTTGTTTTTTAACAATGAAGCTCCCATAGCACTTGATCCCATTCCAGCATCACAAGCGAAAATGATTTTATCTACTTCCTCTTGATTCACGGATGGAGGTCCTTCAGTAGACTGTTGCGACTCATTTGGTTCTTGTGCTGAAAGTTGATCGGCTACACTGCTCTTTTTACCTTTCATTTCTTCCATTTGTGCTGTTGCGGCAGTAATATCACTTTCTTCCTGCTTCCCTGCTTTTAATATAATCGAAGCAATGATGAAAGTAACAGCGGTAGCGACAAGCACCCCTAGAATCACTCCAATATAATCTCCTTTAGGCGTCAATGCTAATAAAGCAATAATACTTCCTGGTGAAGGAGTAGAAGTAAGTCCTACCCCAAAGGCAGCAAATGTAGCTGTTCCTGATACACCACCAGCCATAAGGGCAAGAATCAAGGAAGGCTTGGAAAGAATATATGGGAAATAGATTTCGTGAATTCCACCAAAGAAATGGATGACAGCAGCCCCAGGAGCCGTTTGTTTCGAAATCCCTTTACCAAATACAGTAAATGCAAGAAGAACTCCAAGTCCAGGACCAGGGTTGGTCTCAAGTAAAAACAAAATTGACTTGCCTAATTCCTCTGTTTGTGTCACAGCGATTGGACTTAAAATTCCATGGTTGATCGCATTGTTTAAAAACAATACTTTTGCAGGTTCAATAAATAGGTTAACTAATGGCAATAGTCCCGCGTTTACCATTACTTCTACACCTGCACCTAAAGCTAAAGTGATTCCGGA
The DNA here is from genome assembly GCF_022921115.1 of Halobacillus amylolyticus. Lineage (NCBI taxonomy): Bacteria > Bacillati > Bacillota > Bacilli > Caryophanales > Bacillaceae > Halobacillus > Halobacillus amylolyticus. Next base: position 1,528,835 of record NZ_CP095075.1, read on the forward strand.
AACAACGGGTCCAATTACCTTTAAACCAATGACCGCTAAAATGAATCCAGCAATCCCCGCAGTGAAGTTATTAACAAGCATTTCGAAGCCTGAACGAACTTTTCCTTCAAATAGGCGGTCAATCTTTTTAATAGCGTATCCACCTATAGGCCCCATTAGCATGGCACCCATGAACATAGGAATCTCTGCACCTACAATGACACCCATTGCAGCGGTTGCACCGACAACTCCTCCGCGAAGACCGTGCACAATACGTCCACCAGTAAAAGCAATTAATAATGGCAACAGATACTTAATCATCGGGTCGACAAGTGCTGCTAATTCCTCATTGGGTGTCCAGCCTGTCTCAATAAATAAGGCAGTAATGATCCCCCAAGCAATGAAAGCCGCAATGTTCGGCATAATCATACCACTTAAAAAACTGCCAAACTTTTGAACTCCCGCCCTTATTCCAGACTGTTTATTTTGATCTGACATTTTGTTTCCTCCCTCTTTTTCTTTACTCTTGTCTATATCTTTATAGTAAAGCGTTTGCAGAGGTTACATCAATACAATCTAAATGCATGTTTGGCAAAGGAGATGTTGCCATTTTTTAATTTAGAGCCAGTCGGAGGAGATAGCTCCTGTACCCTGCCACAATTAACTTGTAATAAAAATGAAATATTATCGTCATAATAATGAAACCTTATACCATTTTTAACCGTCTAATAAGTATAAGAAAACTGTTGAAGTGTTTATAGCTATTATTGTTTGGGTACCTTACTATCAACAGTTTTTAACCAACAAAAGTTAATATCCATAGAAAGGGGTTCTTGCAATGAGAAAACGATCTGAATACGATTCTACAGATTTCATCTATGGTTTCGGTGGTTCTGCTGTTCTAGCAAGCATTCTTTATCTTCTTATCTATATTGTTTAATATGAATGAAACTATACGGCGAGCCTCTTCTTTCACAAAAAATGAATGAAGGGGATTTTTTATTGACTATAGAAGGAGCGTCTGGATTGAGCATTCAAATACCAACTATTTTGCTAGTGGGGTTCCCCATATATCAGTGGAGCCAGAGCTAGTTAACAAACAAAAAAATAATATAGAACAGGTAATAAATACTCTTCAAACTTTTCAACCAACTAAAATTGCTGTAGAAAAACCTTTTTTAGTTGAGGAAGAACTAGATCGTAATTACCAAAAATATAGAAGGGGTGATTTTTCACCAGTGTATGATGAAGCTGAGCAATTCGGTTTTCCGCTTGCCAGCCACTTTAGTCACCCGCGTCTATATCCTGTTGATGACATCGTTGATATGTCATCTCCATCCTTAAACCAAGTTTTTGAATGGGCTAAAGAACATCAACCTGATTTGTTTCAGGAAATCATTGGCGTACAATCACGATTGAAAGAGATGGAAAACCACTCAACTCTCATAGACAAGCTACACTATCTCAATGACCCAGCGTACATAAAGGAATTACAACGTGTCTATGTGAAGCTTGCCCGAGTCGGTGATCGTCAACATCAAATTGGGGTTAGATGGTTAAAACAATGGCATGAAAGAGATTTAGCCATATCAGCTAATATAACGAGGTTAGTGGAATCTGATGATCGCCTTCTCGTCATTATCGGAAGCGATCACTTACATCTCCTTCACCGCTTTTTAACAGATAGCGGCGATTATCATATAGTGGATCCACTTGACTACCTTCCGAAATAAAATTACATAAAATGGATGACCTGAGGTGGAAATTATCCCCTATTGTCTTTGTCTTTTTCTTCGATGATTATTTCCTCTTCTTCGTGGAACTCTTTGTCTGTCTGACCTGTTATATAATCAAAGGGCGTATAGGAACTATCTACGCGTTCTTTTTTAATAAATATTTTATATGCAACGATCGTAATTAACACAAATACAGCAATCCCTACAATGAGTAAACCGATACTGTTGAGCAACAAATAATCGCCTCCCCTTCATTACTATTCATTTTCCCTGCACATCCATAATAAAACAGACTTACTGGCTTTCTTCAGTAAGTCTGCTTGAATACTACTTATCATCGCGATCTTTCTCTTGCATAACTTCAAGGGCAGACCGCTTTTTACTCTTTTTCTTCCATCGCTTAATATGGATGGTTGGGGGTTCATAATCATCAGATGCTCTAATATCTGTGTTGGACGCTTTTATAAACGACCATGCTAGTAAGAACATAATAAAGATCAGTGGGAACCCTCCAACAATACTAGCGGTTTGCAACGTGTCTAATCCCCCTAAGAACATGAGAACCATCGGCATGATGCTTAAGGCAAAAGCCCAAAACAGACGGTTCCATCGAAGCGGTTCCCCTTCGACGCTCTTCTGAACAACAGATGCTAAAATATAAGAAGAGGAGTCGAATGTTGTCGCTAAAAAGATAATCGCGAGGATCGTAAATACAAGCACCATAAACTTCGCTAGTGGAAGCTGATTGATGATCTCGATAATTGTAGCGGGTGCTCCATTCGCATTCATAAAGCTAACGACGTCAAATTGACCTGTGAGCTGCATGTACAAACCAAAGTTCCCCATAATTCCGAAGAAAAGAATACAGCCAATGGTACCGTAAATCATTGTCCCTAGAATCATTTGCCGAATGGTTCGTCCCCTAGAAATACGGGCTACAAACAAGCCGACAAACGGTGCATATACAAGCCACCATGCCCAATAGAATATTGTCCATGATTCTGGAAATTGTGTTGCTTCAAATTGTGCCAAGTTTCCAAAAGGCTCCATCCAAGTTGCCATTTTAAAAAAGTTGTCTAATAAAATCCCTAGGGAATTAAAGGTCGTTTCCATAATAAAACGGGTAGGTCCCAAAATGAAAATAAAGGCAAGGAGGAATAAGGCCAGCCATATATTTATATCACTCAGTACCTTTATTCCGCGCCTTAGTCCTGAATAAGAACTAATTGCAAAGATAACTGTGCACAAAAGCATAATTCCAGCTTGAAGTCCTAAGGTTACATCTAAACCTGTTAAATCACTGATCCCATGAGCAATCATCGGTGCTCCAAGGGCCAAGGTTGTCCCTGCCCCGCCTAACAATCCGAACATAAAGAGAACATCAATAATATTACCAATCGGACCGTCCACAGTTTTCCCCAAAACCGGACGTACCGCTTCACTTACCTTAAGTACAGGTTTTTTTCTAACATAATAGAAATAGGCAATAGGGAGCGCTGGTAATGTATAAATAGCCCAGGCTATAGGACCCCAGTGAAAGATACCATATGCGGTAGCCCATTGAATTGCTTCCTTTGACTCAGGTGTTATACCAAATGGAGGACCTTGATAGTAATAAGCCCACTCGATGACGGCCCAATATAAAATACTTGATCCAATTCCTGCTGCAAACAGCATAGCAGCCCAGGAGAATGTACCAAATTCAGGCTTTTCTCCTTCATCACCAAGTTTAATTCGCCCATTTTTACTAAAAGCTACAAATATTAGGAAAGCAAAAATAATAAGACCCATGATCATGTATAAAGCACCAAAGTTACCCGTCATGAACGTATTTGCTTGACTAACAAATCCCTTTCCGGCCTCTGGAAATAAAACAAGGGGCACCGTAACGGCTAAGAGTAATATAAGCGCCCCAATAAACGTAGGCCAATCAATCATTTTCGTATTCAATATACATCTTCCTTCCATCTGACAATAACCAGTAAAGGTTTTGTCGTTATTTAGGAGGCAAACACTTGGAGAGGTCGTTGAGGGGACAACACGTTAAACATTGCAATGAGTAGAATAACAAATAGCATAACATTCGACAAATGAGTTCAGTAATATAGTTATACCCTATTGGCAAAAAGATTAACAACCATTTTCGACAACACCCATTTTTATTTGACATCCTTTGGCTATTGTTTAATGATTAAAAAAAGCACAAAAAGCGTAACCCCTCTAGAGTTACGCTTTAGCCCGAATACCTACTTAGTCTGACACCATCAGTGGTTTATTATTCTGATCTACTAAAACAAATAGGTGGTTTTCTTAATGCTGAAAAAATTAAAAAATTGGGATGGATTTATTGATCCGCTTTACATACCTTCTTATACTGCCATGCCAATCGCTTGCTGGTTACTGTTTAAATCATCTGCATGGAAAGATGTAGAGATTGTCCTGCTCATTTTAATTATCTCATTTCTTGTGTTTGCTGGCACTGCTGAATCTAACAGTGATGAGCACAAACACCGTTTTTTTGGCTACCTTTATTTGAGTTCTAGCGTGATTTTTGCTTCAACAGGCTTATATATTTGGCTACTGTAGACCAATTCAAATAAAGAAAAGCCAAGGGAGTATCACAGGAATCATAATAATCATCGTTACAATAAGCCAATTATTTCGATTCTCGCTCGTCAATTGTTTGCGATAAGACATGCCCCAAGCCAATAACAGAAGAATTGTCATCAGGATACTCCGAACATGAACATCCCCGTCCTTATTGTTTGTAAATATATACACTCCGCCTTCAATAATAATAATCAAACCCACAATTGTGTTGAAAGTATGGGTAAACATTTTACTCATTCTATTTCACCTCACTGAGAAAACAACCGTAATGATGGCTTAACATGAACAAGTATATCAAATTTTAAAACGATTCGTGAACAAAAAAACAGCCAGACTCAAATTAAAGAGGTCTGGCTAGTACTTTTGAAAGAGTTCTCTCAGTGAACGGGTCATCTTAAAAGGGGGAGCCCCATGCTTTAAGACCTCCCAATGATTTTTGTAGAACAATACTTTAAGCAGTATCGCATTCTCAGTTGATAAAGTAAGCCCACCAATGACCGTTGATCGGCTATTTGGTTCTTCTACAGCCGCGCTGCTTTTTAAAGCTGCTAAAAACTGGCGGATCTCTGACTCCTTCTTTATTGTGAAGGCTTCATCCTTGCCTTCATAGTTATACAACTTAATTTTCAAAGGCCTCTCATAGTCACTCCAATCATGAGGTGTCACTTTATCTTGATCAAAGGATAGCGGGTTAAAAAAGTATGTATTGTTTACGTACACAATAGATAATCCAATAAGGACGATTCCTATAATAAAGTAAATCTTTTTCTTTCCCATAATTCACCTCAATCTTCCTCATCCTATTACAAAAGCCCTTTACATTTTGTGGAATATAGTCTTTAAGATTATATGTACCCTATATACGATCCATCTGCTTTATTCGTTTCATATAAAAAAACTTTTTTACAAAAAGTTGAAAACTACCCATATTGTATAAATGAGCAATCTAAAAAAAAGCCTGAGAATATTCCATCCCAGGCCTTTGACTTGTTTAAGATATTGTCTTATAAGATTCTGTGGCTTCCCCTGAGAACCCCAGTGATGATAGACTTGATGGGCATTGTTTCTTTCACCACGATTCCCGCTGTTTAGTACAATGGACTTTGCTCCTTGAGGACGTGCCGATGCTCTGTGTACTCCAATAATAAATTCCCAATTGACGTCAAACGGCTCTTCATCTCTATTTAAGATGCAGTATAGCCTAACGTTTCCATAAGCTCAGCTAGTTCCCTTGTATCCTATAACACCGCAGGTACGAATCAATTGGGTTGTTCCTGCTTTCTAAGTTCAATTCGTCTAATTTTGCCAGAAGTCGTTTTTGGCAGTTCTTCAACAAATTCGATTTTTCTCGGATACTTATAGGGGGCTGTTAATTGTTTGACATGGTCTTGGAGATCTTTAATGAGCGACTCTGTCCCTTCATAACCGTCTTGTAAAATAATAAATGCCTTCACGATGTTACCGCGAACTTCATCGGGGCTTGCGACGACAGCACATTCTTGGACAGCGGTGTGCTTAACAAGTGCATCTTCCACCTCAAACGGACCAATGGTATATCCAGAACTAATAATAATATCATCACTTCGCCCTTCAAACCAAAAATACCCATCCTTATCTTTCCTTGCCTGGTCACCTGTAACATAATAATTTCCTCTTTGTGCTATTTTCGTACGTTCTGCGTCTTTATAATATTCTTTAAATAAAGCAGGAGTATTTAGATGAACAGCTATATCTCCTACTTGACCAGCTTCAACTGGTTGCCCCACCTCATCAATAATGTCAACGAGGTTCCCTGGAGTAGGACGCCCCATTGAACCAGGACGGACTTCCATATCCTTCATAATACCGACAAGAAGTGTATTTTCTGTTTGACCATAACCGTCTCGAACAGTGATATTAAAGTGATCTTGAAACGTATCAATGACTTCTCTATTCAAAGGTTCACCTGCTGAAACAGCACTATGCAAATACTTGAGGCTGTACTCATCTAGATTATTTACCTTCGCCATTAACCGGTATTCTGTCGGCGTACAGCACAAAACGTTAACATCGTGTTGGTCGAGCATGCTTAAATATGTGTTAGGATCAAATTTACCTTGATACACCAGTCCTCTCGCCCCTGTTCCTAAAACAGAGAGAAACGGGCTCCATACCCACTTTTGCCACCCTGGACCAGCTGTTGCCCACACTGTGTCACCATCTTTAATGGCTAACCATTCATACGCAGCGGTCTTCAAATGAGCAAATCCCCAACCGTGTGTATGAACGACACCCTTTGGATTCCCGGTTGTCCCAGAAGTGTAGGAGAGAAAGGCCATATCATCCCGATGTGTATCTGCCACTTCAAGGGAATCATTCTGCTCCTCCATTAAATCGTCCAAGCTCAACCAACCTTCTTTAGAACCGCCACTTGTAAATGCCTTCACATTCTCCATTTCCTTTACGCCATCAAACTGTTCCGTAAAAGGGTGATGGCTGACAACAGCACTTACCTCTCCGTGAGATAGACGGTAAGCCAAGTCCTTAGCTCGCAGCATTTCAGAACTAGGGATCAGGACAACTCCAATCTTCAAAGCTGCTACATACACTTGATAGGCTGAAATCAGCCTTGGTATCATAACGAGAACCTTATCTCCCTTTTTCAAACCTCCCTCAAGGAAAGCGTTTCCAATTTTATTTGCATTCTTTATCAACGTTTGGTATGTAATCTCTTCACGCTCACCTGATTCGTTAAGCCATAGCAGCGCTTTACGATCAGTTTCTTGGGCAAACCTTTCCATTTCCGTAACGATGTTGTATTGATCTGGTGCGATTAATTGATCTTGATTCATTGCCATTCCTCCTCAAAATATGAGCGGTTATTCAATTGTTTTCAAATAAAGTATATCAAATTTTCAAAAATATTAAAACAATAATACCCCTTCGATGTGGCCTATTATCTATAAAGAAAGCCGCTAAAAAGTAGGATTTTCAGCGGCTTTCTTCATCTATTATGCTAAACGTTTAAAGTTTTGACCCAAAATTTCATTCATAGAGTGAACAGTTATGAATGCTCTCTCATCTATCCTTGTCATATACTTCTTTAGTCTAGTAAAATCTTTCCGGTTCATAATGGTAGTAATGACCTCTTTATCCTCTTGATTAAAAGCACCTCTAGCATAATGAATCGTGGCACCACGACCCAAACCATGAACAATAAAGTTTCGGACTTGTTCAGTTTCCTTGCTGATAATCACAATTTCTTTGTTATTATCAAACTGCTGCAGAGCATAATCAATCACCAATCCATTCAAAATCACCCCAAAGAATGCGTACATTCCGGTAGTGGGACCGAAAATAAAAATGGAAGAAACAGCTATTGCTATATCAGAGAATAGTACACCCTTTCCTACATCGATAGAAAAATACTTATTAAGAATCATAGCAAAAATGTCAGTTCCACCTGTAGAGGCTCCTTGATGAAAGACAATAGCCATGCCAGAAGCTGCTATAATTTGTCCAATGATCAACTGGATCAGCAAATCATCACTTAACGGCTGCTGCATCGGGAAGAAGGCCTCAAGACCCCACACCATAAAGGATAATGCAAAACTTGCGTAAATGGTTTTAGCGCCAAATTGAAAGCCTAAAAAGATAAAACCAACAATAAACAGTACAATATTTAACAGGATCATGATTAACCCAAGAGATAGATCTGGAAATACTTTATTTAAAACAATGGATAATCCACTGACTCCACCAGTAGCCAAGTCGTTTGGTGAAAGGAAAAAGTGAACATTTATTGCTACTCCTAATGACCCAAGGTTCATGAGCAAAAAAGAAAGTATTTTTTTCTGCATCTAAAAGCCCCCCTTACATAACGATGTCTAATTTTCAACGAATGTTTTTTAGTACAATCGGGATTATAGAGGGCTTTAAGTAGTTTGTAAACAGCTTTGATTTAAAAAAATGCAGTTTTTTCATGTAAGCGTTTGTTAACTCATTTTTCTCATAATTACAATTCATTTATTGATGAATGGGTACAATTCGACAGTACTGTATATTTCCCGGGAAATGTGTAATATTTTCTGGATATTTCATGGGTGTGGTCAAACCATCAATATAAGTAAGAGGAATTATCAAAATGTCCATAATGAAGAAGATCCGTTACGAGTATCACAACGGATCTTCACTCCCTAGAGTTAATATGGCAGGCAAACCGTGACACATGTACCTTTACCAAGTTCACTCTGGTATGCAATGGTTCCATTTAAATCAGTCACCATTTTCTTTGTCACCATCACACCAAGGCCTGTTCCTTTTTCCTTCGTGGTAAAAAACGGCTCACCTAACTTTGCTAGCTGTTGATCACTCAGCCCCTGCCCATCATCCTTAACTGATAGGACAAGTTCATCGCCTTTATTATAAGCAGCAACCCGTATATCTCCATCTTCCTCTGTCGCATCAATAGCATTACTTGCTAGATTCAATAATATCTGTTTTAACCTTTTAGGCTCTGACTCGAAAGATTTCTCCACAATATCACATGTAAAGGATAAATCGACATTTTTTCCCGTTGCCTCTGGGTCCAGTAACCTAAGAACATAGGATACTACCTCTTCAATGTCAATCTTCTCTAATTGGATGGAAGACTTCGGTTTAGACAGCATCATGAAATCCTGGACTATCGATTCAATACGATTCACTTCATCCAATATGATCTCATAATAATTATCACGCAAATCTGGATTGACAGCACCTATCTGTAAAAACCCTTTAATTGCCGTAAGTGGATTCTTGATTTCATGAGCCACACCTGCAGCCATTTGAGTGATCGTAGATAACTGCTGTGATTTCTCCTTCAGTTGCCCCATTTCTTTATATTTTGTTATATCCTGATGGGTTCCAATAATATATTCGTTCCCCTCACTTATAATAGGAAAGCCTTGGGTTCGAATCCACTTTTCTTCCCCTGAAGTCGTTGTTATTCGATATTCTACCTGGTGCTTTTGTTGTTTCATCACTGAGAAAGCGCTAAGGATCTTGTTATAATCGTTCATATGAACAATGTTTTCTAAAGAAGACCAACTAGCAAGTATTTCTCTTCTTTTCATGCCGAACATCTCGTTAAAAGCTGGACTAACATAATGAATTTTTTGAAATTCAGTGTCACATATCCAGAATACATCATTAATATTATTTGCCAATATAGAGAACCGTTTCTCTGATGCTTGTAGGGCTAGAAGCTGCTGTTTATACAATGTAATATCTTGTCCAATTATCGTAAGGCCCTGCGTAGTAGGTAGAATAGTCAATTTTACTGTAAGGTCATATTTATTTAGGTCACCTTCCAATTCTACGGTTTCCTGAGTATCCATTGCCCTTAAGCAATGTTGAAAAAAGTCAGAATGATCATCTGCGGAAACTACATCCCACAACTTCTTATTCAGGTTCATATGATAGGAAAGCCCGGTTAATTTCTCCATTTTATCGTTCGCATAGATCAGTTCCCAATTGTTATTCACCATAGCTAATCCGTGTGGAAAGTGATCGGCCACTTGAGAAAATAACTCTTTTTCAGGCGAAACTTGATTAGTCGCCAGCTGGTCGGTAAGAATTGTTTGATGAAAAGCTATATTTGACGGGAGTTCTGTCATGTGGGCGGATAAATCAGTATCTTTTTGTAATAGCTCTTCATCGCCTTGTAATGAGGAAGAGTTACCTGCATGTACTTGTGAATTAGGAAAGATTAGTGCTCTTTGGTCGTTTTTCAAATGGAAGATCTTGCAAATAAAGATACGATACTCATTTGCAACTCTCATATCAACTGAAAAATCTACCTCTTCCGTTTGAGAAGACTGATAAATCATTTGATGGATGTCCGGACGATTTGAACTGCGGAACAAAGAAAACCATTCACATAAAGAAAAGTGAGTTTGGTCAAGCTGCAACGCTTTACGCATTTCATCATTTAATGCAACAGTCTGGTAATGGACATTAATCAGACATGCCGGAGTACCACTTGCTTCTAGAATGTCCAACATTTCTCCGCTATGAACATGGTCAGAATACCTCTCTCTAGTCACCAATATTAAGACCTCTTTCCTTTACCATCCATATTTTCCAACATGGGTTTAATTATAACGCATTAATGTAAAATTTTGAATATCATCATTCAATTTCCATGTGAAAAAATAAGGACAGGTAACTTTTTAACATCATACGAGTTGTTGCGCTAAAATATGACCTCAACTGATACTTTTATCCTTCAATACTTCGCCAAAGTGTTAGTGAAGCATAGCTTCTAAGAGGTTCCCAGCCCACACTTTGTTGATCCATTTGTTCGTAATCAGGCTTATTATCAAGCTCAAAATAACGTTTTAATGCGTTTTGAATACCTATATCAGCCCTAGGAAATAAATCTTCTCTCCCAACCCCGAACATCAACCAATTTTCTGCCGTCCATGGGCCAATGCCTCGAATTTTTACAAGTTTTTTCATTACCTCCTCGTTCGACTGTTCAGCTAGGCCCTGCAAATCTAACTCTCCCCTGGTAATTAGGCGTGACGTATCTATAACATATTCCGCTTTTCTTTGACTAAACTGCAATTCTCTTAGCTGGTTATAATCTAATTCAGCAATGACTTCTGGCTGTGGATAAAACCATACACCGTCCCTTTGAAACCCAAATTGCTCAACGAACCTTTTTGTTAGTATATGGGCAAACTTGATATTTAATTGCTGATGGATAATCACCTTCATTAAACAATCATATAAGTGAAAATCTTTTACAATAGGGGTCCCAGGATAGTTATTAAATAAGCTTTTTAGGCTTGTATTTAAAAAGTGCCTATGTATCTCGTCCAAATCACGATCCCACCGAAATAATTTATAAATGTGTTCGATTAATTCCTCCTTGTTCTCTTCACTCTCCCCTCGGATTTCAAACACAGGACTTTCGACTGTTCCATGACCGATCACACGGACTACATATGGCCGATCACCTAATTTAACAGGTACATTCACCCATCTTTCTTTTCTATTCAAAGATGTTAACGGGTCCATAGACCATCTCGCTAATGTATAATCAAAATCATATGTACTAACTGCTTCAACTTCTATTTTCCACATATTGATCCTCCTCAAAAGATAAAAGGCTAAACGCTTTGATTAGTTCTTACTAAGTATGTATGACTACGAAAAACTGAATATCCTTAAGACCTTCTATACTCAATTCGACTTTAGTCCCGTATTATCCTTTTAAACCAATGAAATGAAAAAATGACCCGACTAATAATAAGTCAAGTCATTCTAACAGAAACTATAGACCAGTGATGGGAAATGGCAAAAGTTTTTTCATCATTAAGTCGTTTAAGCTTCCAAAGTGATACCCTCTCTTTCGCAATTGCACGATCAACTCGTTTAATGCATCTGCGTTATCTTTTGAAACCGTGTGTAATAATACAACTGCTCCCGGGTGGATTTGACCTAGTATACTTTGATAAGCATATTCCCAGCCTTTTTGTTTGTCTGTTTCCCAATCTACAAATGCAATCGACCAAAAGGCGTGAATATAGCCTAGCTCTCTCGCCCACTTTAATGTTTGCTCATTAAACTTACCTTTTGGCGGGCGCACATATGTCATCGTGTCTTGATCTGTCAATTCCTGAACAGCCTCCTCCACCTTAGAGAGTTCCTTCTTCATTTCTTGTTTAGATAACTCGGTAAAATCCGGATGGCTCCAGGAATGGTTCCCAATAATATGGCCTTCGTTAGCCATTCTTTGCACCAACTCTGGGGCACTATTGATATAGTGACCTGTTACGAAAAATGCAGCAGGAACTTGTTGCTCCTTTAATATGTCGAGCACTTTCGCTGTATGCCCTTGTTCGTACCCGTTATCAAAGGTTAAATAGATCATTTTTTCATCTGAATGATCAACGTAAAAACCATCATACTTCTCAATTAATGGACCATAACTTCCTACTTCAGGAATCTTTCCATCCTTACTCTTTTTATAACCCCAGCCTTCAGCAAAAACTGTAGTTATCGGCATCGTAAGTAATGTAAAAGCTATAAACAAGGTAAATAGTCGTCGCGGCATAACGATCACTCACTTTTTCCTTAGTATGTGAAAGTCATGAACAATTATTGATAAAAACCGATTGGAAATCATCCCCATTAACTTAGCTAAATTAAAGCACCAATGAAGCAACCCATCCAAAAATAAATAACGGAATATTAAAATGAAGAAAGGTTGGCACACACGTATCCCATATGTGATTGTGCTTACCATCTGCATTTAACCCTGATGTTGGCCCAAGTGTGCTGTCTGAAGCAGGTGAACCTGCATCACCAAGTGCACCAGCGGTTCCAATTAAGGCAGCTATGGCCATTGTTGAAAAGCCTGCGCTAATGCAAATAGGTACAAATAAAGCTGCAAGAATAGGTACAGTTGCAAAAGAAGAACCAATTCCAATTGTCACGACCAGACCGACAAGTAATAAGACAAAGGCGATCAACGCTTTATTATCCCCTAAGTAATTTGAACTTGCATCGACCAGTGCAGAAACTGACTCGGTTTGAGTTAATACATTGGCGTAGCCCGCTGCTACAAGCATAACAAAAGCAATGGTTCCCATCATGGCGATCCCCTCTGTAACGACACGATCACCTTTTCTAAACGGTACCACCTTAAAAATAAACATCAGTGTTAATCCAGCTAGCGCCGCCAGGACAAGGTCTTTCCAGTAGGCTTGAATAAATAAAGTTACAATAATGGCAACAAGGGTCAAACCATGTTTCCTGCTAAAACGTTCGGCTGTGAATTTTTGCAAGAGCTGGTCGGTTTTCTCTTCATGTTCCTCCGTTGGTAATGGTCTTTTGTTTTTACGATACGTAATAAATACAGCAAATAACAAACCAACAACCATTCCTAAACCAGGGATGAACAAGGATTTGGCGATCGTATTAATGGTGATGGACACTCCATTTGATTCCATTGCCTGTTGAATTGTTTGGTGAAAAATATAACCAAAACCAATCGGAATCATAATGTACGGAGCTTTAAGCCCAAATGTAAGGGCAGTAGCAACCGCTCGCCGGTCAATCTGCATACGATCAAACATATGGAGTAAAGGCGGTATTAATATAGGAATAAAAGCAATATGAACAGGGATAACATTTTGTGATAAACTTGCTATTCCTGCAATAACCAATACTGTAAACGTGCGCATGTCCTTAAGTACACGCAGCAAATAGCCGACTAACATGCTGGTAATTCCTGAGTAGCTGATAGCTACAGCAAATGCTCCAAGCAGAATATAGCTTAAAGCCACGCCTGCCTGGTCCCCCATACCGCTTACAAGTACTTCTAAAGAACTAACTAAAGATTCACCATTCATTAATCCAGCTATAAGACCCGCTGCAAGAATGGCGATGATCACATTGACTCGAACTAAACTTAAGATGGTTAGAGCGAGTACAGATACAATAACAGCTAATGCCATCATGATCGCTCCTCTCTATGCTGTTTTCTTTCTCTTTCTTACATTAACGATTTATCATAATAAAGCAATGGAAACAAAAAATCAACCCTCATCTTTTGATGAGAGCATCGGCTTTTGGAACCAGTCCATATCCGTTTCACTAAAAAAATTTGATATACGACCACTTGGCATAAATATGATTAGATCTTTTGCTCAAGCTCTTCAAGCATTTTAATAAGCTGATCAATATCCTCTATCGATGTTTCTTCTGGATCCATCTTATCGACACGATTCATAAAGGCAGATAAGCGTCCTTTAAGATCACTCAATTTCTCTTGTTGTGACATTTCACTGAACTCCTTCCATGTTCATGTTTGGTTTAAGACTGCCTTGCCTATCATAGTACAAAGCGTATCATGTGTCTAACCATGATCTATTGGCTAAGCATGCTATAATACAGTTTAGAATAGTAAGTGTTCAGACGTAGAGGAGGTAATTCAAGTGGAACTATTCGGAACTAATATTTTGGAACTCATCACAAATAGCACAACCATTACCATTATTGTCTGTGCCATCATCCTATTTATTGCTGTGATTATTATCCGAAAAGTCATTCGCTCGTTCTTTTCGCGTACTTCCTTTATTGAAGAACGGAAAGAGCAGACGCTTGAAGCAATGATCAATTCGATTATTAGTTATATCGCCTTGATTAGTTTTATCATCGTTGTATTATCGCAACTTGGAGTTGACATTGGGAGAATCCTTGCCGGTGCTGGAATTATTGGGGTTATTATTGGCTTTGGTGCTCAAAGCTTGATAAAGGACTTCTTTGCAGGACTTTTCCTCTTATACGAGGAACAACTGCATAAAGGCGACTATATCACACTAAACAACATGCATCACGGTACCGTTGAAGATATCGGGCTTCGTTTTCTCAAAATTAGGGAATGGAGTGGAAAGCTGTTAACGATAAGCAATGGACAAATCCATACGATAGAAAATTATAACTTCGAATATATGCGTGTAATCGAGAATGTCACGACAAATTTTCGTGAAGACCCAAGAACAGTTTTTAATGCGTTAGAGAAAACCTGTGAACGCTTAAATGAAGAGCTGGCCATATACCTAAAAAGAGATCTCACTAGAAAAACGATCGAGCCCTTCCAGGTGTATGGGATGACTTCATTAAACGATCACTATCATGGTTATCAATATACAATAACAGGTGTTGTTGAAGACCTTGTTTACTGGACGGCATCGAAAGAAACGCGCCGTATCATAGCCGAGACAATGTACGATCATAACATTGCCATGGCGGAACAGCGCGTTCAAGTGCAGTCTTATACCACTAAAGAGGAGTAAAACTTATTACTTTAGTTCAAATGAAAAGCCGACATGATCTTGAATTGGGATCCAGGCCCCAATTCCTTGTCTTGTGACGTTTTTTACTTCCAAACTCTTCTTCGAGCCTTTCAGCTTTATATAAACGTCGCCAAAGGCCACTTCACCTTTTTCGTTAATAGCAGGGGCGTAAGCATGGAGAATCCCTGTTTTATTTACTGGTACAGAGTAAGTATTCTTCTGCTTTGTACCGGCTCCAATTACTGTATGAAAAGACAACGGAAGCTTCGTGTTTTTCTGGGCTTCCAATAAAATGAGCTTCATCATTTGCTCACTATGGCTGATTTTTGATGTCAATCCACCTTTAATATGCTTTTCTTCCTTTTGCTCATAGCTCATTTTCTCAGGCTGATTGCCACCGTGATTGTCTAGTTCATTCACATTAATCTCTTGATACTCCCAATTAATGTTTGATTCTTTTGACTCGTAGGCTAAAGGCCATCTTCCTAAGAAAATTTCAGCCCGGTAACCTAACGCAAAAGGGGAAGGCTTGAGCGTTGTTTCATTTAAAATTTCGATTAATTGCGGATTTGTAATACGCAATTCTGATTCTTCCATCAACTCATCTGTTAATTCTTCAGCCTCTAATACTTCCTGATCATCGGTTGAATTAGGATACGTATTATCTTTCGAAATGTTTAGAACATGGTTTGGTATAGTTGAGTTCTTACCGTTTTCCTTATCCTTAGCTTGTGTATCTAGGGGGGTGGGAATCAAAGAGATAAAGCCAATAAGAACGATAAGTCCCAGCCACTTAAATTTCATCCTGCATGGACCACCTTTCATTTTCCTATAGCTTGTGAAAATTGGTCCCGAACTATTCTACATTATGAAATCATTTTCTCCATGACTCGCTTCGCCTTTGGATCAAAAAATTGAATCGTTGGTCCGATTAATACAAGGATAATAACTGTGCCAAGGCCAATGGGGCCGCCTAATCCAAGGGCTAGAATCAATGCAAATGCCTCTGTCATTGTTTTTGCGGTTGTTAATGAAAAGCCAAATCTTTTCTGCAATGCCACCATAAAGCCATCAATGGGATTTAGTGAATATTTTGGCTGTAAATACAAGGAAACACCAATAGCAATCACGAGTACACCTGTGATTAAGACAGCGAACTGTGTGAGAAATCCAGTAAACGTCACGTGTCTAAAGCCGGTAATCAGCCAGAAATCGATCATTTTTCCGATCACTAAAATGGTAATTACCGCTAACAGGTCTGGTCGTTCTTTTGCGATCAATGAATTCGTAACGATTAAAATCGCTCCGATAATAATCACCCAGTTACCAACAGTTAATCCGATGGTCTCTGTTAACCCAACATTCATCGCATCCCATGCTCCTGCCCCAAGTTCTGCCTTAATCGTTAAGGTAATTCCAAGTGAGATAATAATTAAGCCAGCTATATAAAAAAACATCTTAATGAGAAAAACCTTCATTTTAACACCCCTATGTAGAAAAGTGAAACGCTTGGAAAGACTCGAAAAACAGATGCCTATAAACAAAAAAAGAGCTCCATCCTGTTCGTTTCAGGATAGGCTCCTTTATTTTACCTGCTTAGTTGAATACACTCAAGCGTTTCTTCTATTTCTATACTGTCTTTAACGGATTGAACCATGGAACAATTATTACTGGATATATCTAAATTTTTCAGCAGCTTATCCTGGTTTAAACGGTAGCCCTTGACAACAAAGTGCAAACTAATCTTTTCAATGCGATTTGCTTCTTCTGCATTTCGTTCCACATCCGCTCGCACAATAATATCCTCATAGTCGATCCTCTGTTTATCAAGGATTTTCCTATAGACACTTAAACTGCAGCCAGCGATTGATGATGTCATTAATTGGTATGGACGAAAACCGTACGCTTCATCACCTGATATGTCTAACTCTCCATACTCAAAGGACGTACGAATCCCTTCTCCTTTAATATAAAATTCCATTGTATCGTTCCCCTTTCAATTTTTTTCTCTTACCTATATAATAACCTTTTTCACCAAGTAAATAACATACCGATTATATATCCTTGCCTGTGGGGTTCAATTTCGTTTACTATAATATGGATGTTTAAAGTGATAAGGAGGGTGGAAGCTGTGGTTTCGATACGAACGAGGTTTTGGATTCTAATTGGACTTGTAACAATTTCCGGCTTTTCTCAAGGGATGCTGCTTCCATTGTTGGCCGTGATCCTTGAGAAAAATGGAGTATCTTCCTCTATAAACGGTCTTCATGCTACAGGACTATACATAGGAATTTTGCTATCATCGCCATTTATGGAAAAGCCGCTTCAGAAAATAGGCTATAAGCCACTCATTTTAATTGGCGGAGCTCTCGTTTTCGTTTCCCTTGCATTGTTTCCTTTTTGGCAAGCTTTATGGTTTTGGTTTGCTCTACGTATGCTTATCGGTATAGGTGATCAAATTCTTCATTTTGGAACGCAAACATGGATTACTGCAACTGCTGCTAATGAATCCCGCGGGAAAAGCATTGCTTACTACGGATTATTTTTTAGTGTAGGTTTTACGTTAGGTCCTTTGATGACCAACTTACTGTCAGTCAGTATATATGTACCTTTCCTTTTGAGCGCATTATTAAGCCTGATTGTCTGGAGCACCATGTGGTTTGTACGTAATGAAATGCCTGAAAATGATGGTGCCGCTGTGTACAGCACAAGTTCTATAAGTCGATTCAGACAAGCATTGAAGCTAGGATGGGTTGCTTTTCTACCACCGCTCGCCTATGGTTTTCTTGAAGCCACTCTTCATGGAATCTTCCCCGTATATGGGATGAGAATTGGACACGATGTAAATATACTGTCTTTTATTATTCCATCCTTTGCTGCGGCAAGTTTATTTTCGCAAATACCGCTTGGCGCATTAAGTGATAGAATTGGCAGGAAAAAAGTCATTCTTTCGGTCGTTGCAGGGGGGATGTTTGTCTTTTTATTTGCAGCCTTTTTTGAGAGCTCCACTGCCTGGTTGTTTGCGACATTTGCCCTAGGAGGACTTTGTGTAGGCTCGCTATTTTCATTAGGAATATCTTTTATGACGGACCTGCTCCCACGGGAACTACTTCCAGCTGGGAATATTATGTGCGGAATGTCTTTTAGCCTGGGAAGTATTGCGGGTCCTTTCCTATCTGGAGTTTTTATCGATCTATTCCCTGGTCTCTCGTTTTTCTATATTATTGTGGCCCTGCTCGCGGTAGTGTTTATTTCAACCTTGTTGAAGCGTGAACCTCAAGTCCAAGGAGTGAATGTATAAATTCCCCAATACAGAAGAGCAAAAGCACGGGGGCCCGTAGAAAAACCGGCCTACTTGTGAGTAGAACGGTTTTTTTGTTGGCTAATTCCGTAAAATAATGTAAACCAAATAAACGATATATCCAATCGCCAAAACCAGTCCTTCTGTTTTGCCGATTTTATAACTTGTTCTTGAGAAAATGAATAACAATGCAGTCAGTAAAATCATGATTATCACATCAGCAAACACTCTTCCACTAACAGCTAGAGGGGAGATCACTGCTGAGGTACCAAGTACAAATAATATGTTAAAAATATTGCTGCCTACAACGTTTCCAAGTGCGATCTCGCTTTCTTTTTTAAGTGCAGCAGAGATGGATGTGACAAGTTCGGGAAGAGATGTCCCGATCGCAACGATTGTTAAACCGACTAACGTTTCACTCATTCCAAGTGAGTAGGCAATTTGTGTTCCGTTATCCACGACCAGTTGGCCGCCAACAACAATCGCTGCTATACCTATCACAGAATAAGCTATATTTTTCCCCCAGGTTATGTTTTCCGGAATAGGCTCACGATCTGAGTCTTTCCGACTTCTCAAACCAACCTCGATCACATAATACATGAATATCGCTAAAAATAATAAAAAGATTAAGCCATCACCACGTGCGAGCAGGTTACTTCCTCCCCCCTGCAAGACCGTATCAGCCATAAGAATCAATAATACAACACTTGCAAGCAATGTGAATGGAACTTCTTTTTTAACCGTTTCTCCTTCTACTTTTAACGGATATAAAAAGGCCGCTATTCCTACAACAAGGGTGATATTAAAGATATTACTTCCAACTACGTTCCCCAACGAAACGTCAGCACTTCCTTCGAGCGCAGCAATGATACTTACCGTTGCCTCAGGAGAGCTCGTGCCAAAGGAGACAATCGTTAAGCCGATTAGGATCGTAGGAACGTGAAGCAACCTGGCAATATTAGCAGACCCATCAACGAATAGATCTGCTCCTTTGATTAATAAAGCAAAACCAACAATTAGTAAAAGATAAGCCATCTGTGTTTTCTTCCTTTTTCCAGTTTAGTACTCTTGTTCCCTAAGGTTAATCTAATAAAACCTGCAAATTGATTCGCTAGCGAATCATCTTTATTTAGATAAAGCTTTAATAAGGACTTCTAAATTCTGTTTCATCAAACTAAAATAATCTTCCTCATTTGAAATATCCTCATCTGTTAATACCGAAAGATTGTGAATTCTTAATGGTTCAGCGCCAATTTCGTTTTGCACGATTTCAGAAACTTTTGGTGTTACATTTTGTTCAAATAAAACATAATTCAACTGGTTCTTCTCGGCAGTTTGAATGATCTCTTCAAGTTCTTTCTGTGAAGGTTCACTCGTAGGACTTAAGCCCGAAACAGCGATTTGCTCTATTCCGTATGCTTGCTCCCAATATCCATAAGCAGCATGTGAAACTATAATTTTATCCTTAGGAGTGTTTTCCAATTGATCATGAAATTGCTGATCTAGTGTAAGCAGCTTTTCCTCAAGTTGGTTGAAATTCTTGTTGAACTGACTTTCTGACCCTGGTTGCAATTCTATAAGCACTTCTTTTATATTCTCAGCCAATTGAATAGAGCGAATTGGATCAAGCCATATATGGGGATCTTGGCCCTGATGGTCATGGCTATGTCCCTCTTCATGTAAATGAGCCTCTTCTTCAGATTCCTTTCCCTCTTTGTGGGAATGACTTCTCTCAGCTTGTTCACCTTCTCCATGAGAGTTCTCTTCATCGTCATGATTATGGACATGCTCTTCAAGTTTCACTCCCATTGAGGCTTCTAAGATCTGTACACCTTCAGGCTTAACAGACTCCGCTATCGTTTCGGCATACGATTCAAGTCCGGCTCCACTGTATATAAACGCGTCCGCTTCAGCTATCTTTATCATTTCTTTTGTTGTCGGCTCATAGGTATGAGGATCAGTGCCTGGTGGTAAAATTGAAGTCACCTGTGCTGCATCTCCAGCGATCTGTTTCGTAAAGTACTGTAATGGATAAACTGTCGTATTAATTTTAAGCTGATTGTCTGCTGAATCTTCATTGGGCGTTTCATTTCCACAAGCAGATAAAACTAATGTAAGTAAAAAGATAAGTCCTATATATTTCTTCATTGATATTCCTCCCCCTCCTCATCCCTATTCCAAAACGAATTATATCGTAATGATTACCATTTGTAAATAGTAATCATTACTTTTAATTTCCAAACTCCAAAAGAAAAGTCTACGACTCGGCGATCGTAGACTTTTCTTAATTACATTGCGGGCATTTTCCATAAATCTCAAATTTATGGTTTTCTATATCATAGCCGTTAAGATGTTCATTTATGGTCTCCATTGGGCAGAACTCAATCGATTTCGTTTTGCCGCAGTCCGTACAAATAAAGTGGTGGTGATGACCATGAGTATCACAACCTAAACGAAAGTGTTTTTCACCGCTGAGCTCTGTAGCTTCAAGGATTTCCTCATCTGTTAATAAATAAAGATTACGATAAATCGTATCATAGCTCACACTAGGGAAATCTTCTTGAATTTCTTTTAAAATTGTTTTGGCAGCGATATATTGATCTTGGTTTACGAAGATTTCAACAATACGCTCCCTTTGCCGTGTGCGTTTGTACCCTTTTTCCTTTAGGCGTTGCAAAGCTGTTTCCACATTCATATCGTTTCACCCTTTGTATAGAGTTGAATTCTAACCTTCTTGTAAAGGATCGACATCATTAGTATGATAATCGCAGTCAACACAATTGTACCTCCTGGCGGTACACTTAAATGATAAGAGGAGTACAAGCCAAGAATAACCGATAGTTCCCCAAACGCAATCGATAGTCCAATGGTTTGTTTAAAGCTTGTAGCAATTCTTAAAGCAGCCGCTACAGGCAATGTCATTAATGCAGACACGAGTAAAATTCCGACGACCTGCATGGCTGATGCGATAACGAGCGCCACCATAACAATAAATAAAAGATGAACCCACTTGCCATTCACTCCCGAAATGGAGGCATGTTCTTCATCAAAAGAAAGTACAAACAATTCTTTATAAAAAAGTATAACAATAGATAGAACAATAATGGTAATAATTAAAACAGTCCACATGTTTGTACGGCTGACAGCGGTCACACTGCCAAATAAATAACTAAATAAATCTGTATTGAAACCGTCCGCTAACGAAATTAATAGCACACCTAAACCAATTCCGCCAGATAAAATAATCGGAATCGCTAATTCTTCATAGTGCTTATACACTTTACGCAGCTTCTCAATTAAAATAGCACCACCGACTGAAAACACCATTCCCATATAAACGGGATTAAGGTCATGAATACCCGATACCTTTTTCTCAAGTAGAAGACTGGCTGCAATTCCCGTTAATGTAATGTGGGAGAGAGCGTCAGCAATAAGCGAGAGACGTCGCACCACGATAAAGACACCTAACAGCGGTGCTACAATTCCGATAAGTATCCCCGTAATCGCGGCATTTTGTAAGAATTCATATTGAAAAAAACTTTCAATCATAACTGGTTCTCCTCGTGTTGATAGTTATGTGTGAGCTGTTGCACAGAATGTCCATATAAACGGTTCAAGGCCTCATCATCAAATTCCTTGTATTCCTCAGATGCCCCGTGGAAGTGTACTGTTTTGTTCATGCACACAACATGAGTAGCATGTTCCGTTATCGTTCCAATATCATGTGTCACCATCAGTAGGGAGATGCCTTGTTCACTATTTAACTTTGCTAACAGGTCGTAAAAGTCTGTGACATGCTTAGCGTCTACTCCTACTGTCGGCTCGTCTAAAATCAGCAATGAAGGATCACTGACAAGTGCTCTTGCGATAAATACACGCTGTTGTTGGCCGCCTGACAGTTCACCTATGCTGTCATAGGCGTATTCTTCCATCTCAACGACGCGCAATGCTTCGATTGCCTTTTCCTTATGTTTGCGATTAAAGAAACGGAAAGCGCCAATTCTGGAAACGAGTCCCGTTTTTACTACTTCCAGGACCGTCGCAGGGAATCCCGAATTAAAGCTATTCGCTTTTTGGGAAACAAATCCTACTTCCTGCCATTTATTAAAATGACGCAGCTTACTCCCGAATAAACGAATATTACCTTCATCGGGTTTAACTAAGCCAAGCATTAATTTAATTAAGGTAGATTTTCCTGATCCATTTGGGCCGACAAGTCCTAGGAACTGTCCTTTATCAATAGATAAGTCAACATCCCGTACAACCCATTCTTTATCATATTTAAAGGAGACATGGTCCACCTCTAAGATTTTTTCTGTATCCATACACAATCCCTCTCGTAATAAGAATGATTACGAATTACATTATAATACGTATGTAGAATGAAGTAAACGAATAATTCATAACCATTACGATTTAATAAAAACGTTTTTAGCAAAATAAAACTTGCTCATGAAATCTAGAATCTTTAACCACAAAAATCGCCGAACTCAGTCGGCGATTTGTTTTCATAAATATTTGTTATACCTACGTTCTAAATAATCCTGAAAGACTGAAAAAATCAGCGTTAACGTCAAGTACACCATTGCTGCCAATATATACATCGTTAACGAATCAGTCGTTCTCCCTGCAACGATTTGAGCCTTATTCAAAATCTCTGGAACAGAAATCATCGCCGCTAAAGATGTTGCTTTTAATATATCAAGAAAGACATTCGCTAAAGGCGGGATGGCGATTCTTGTTGCCTGTGGCATGATAATACGACGCATCGATTTCCAATAAGAAAAACCTAAAGCACGTGCAGATTCCCACTGCCCATGATCGACACTGTTTAGTGAGGAACGATTAATTTCTGCGATATAGGCTGCACTGTTCGTCGCAAACCCTATAATCGCGGCCATAGAAGCAGATAGTGTGATTCCTACAACAGGAAGGCCAAAATAGAGTACAAATAAATAAACAAGAATGGGCGTGCCCCTCATCAAGGTAATATATAGACGTGCTGGCCATCTAAATAAGCGATTGCCCGACCCCCTTGCTACAGCTAAGAAAAAACCGATCACCAAGCCGAGGAGCATGCCTAGGATCGCTACCAACAAAGTATAGGGCACACCTTCTAGCACGAACGGCAAGTTCTCCCATGCACGCTCTGGTACGAAAAGCTTCTCTAAATTAACATCATTTATTTCAATACCAAACATAGTGGAACCCCTTATAGGTCTAACCCTTCAATCTCTCGAATATCGGCTTCTGGTTTCTTAGAAGCATCCTGTCCACCAAAGAATTCTTTTGAAAGATCTGTTAGTGTCCCATCTTCTTTCATTTCATTTAGGGTTTCATCTACCTTTTCTTTCAGTGTAGCAGCCTCTTTAGGCATGACGATCGCTGACTCTGTTGGATGGAATCTTAAATCAGGATGAAGCTGTACTGGGATCTCAGGCAAGGCCTCTAGTGCAAGTGACTGCAAATAATAATCGTTAATGATGAAATCAGTACGTCCATTAGCTACATCACGAAGGTACACATCATTGGCTACATTCCCATAGGTTTTTGTTTCTGCACCAAAATGCTCAGCAATCTGAGCAAAAACAGTTGTTGCTCCACCGCCGTGTTTCTTTCCTTCTAAGTCTTCTAATGTCTCAATCCCTGAAAGGTTAGACTCACGGACAATCATTGTTGAATAGGAATACTTATAGGGTTCGCTGAAAGCAAATTCTTTCTTTCTGCTTTCCGTAATCTCCATATCGTTGATGACCATATCAATTCGTCCGCTGGTAATAGCAGATAACAGTCCGTCGACGCCATACTCCTCAAATGAAAGCTCTAAATCTAAGCGTTTTGCTACTTCACGCATCACTTCCACGTCATAACCTGTAAGTTTATCGGAGTTCTCAGGGTAATAAGAAGTTGGAAAAAGTGTTCCAGAAGTACCAACAACAAGTTCCCCTGCTTCTTGGACTTCACTCCATTTAGAGTCAGCTGCATTGTCTGACCCACTATTTTCACTGGAACCTTCTTCATTTTCGTTTGTACCACATGCTGCCAGAACAACAGAGAACATGAGGATAAGTATAAATAAAAGACCCTTTCGCATGGATATATCCACCTCTCTAAGTTTAAATTTCATACTTACTCAATATAGCAACTTGACACATGTAATATCAACCCATCAAACTTGGCTTCCCTAATAAAAATATGTTGTAACTTTCTGAATTTGTTCAAGCTTATTTATAATAATTATTCTTGACTTACACCGAAGGCATGATAAGATAATAACATATACAATATTATAATAATTATAATCTATATCGATAGCATGTACAATTACTTAACAGATTCACCTGGGATTAATTATGATTACTATTATCAATTAGATACAAGGAGTTGAGAATATGTCTTCTGAAGTACGCTCACAATACAAAAAAATTCCAGGGGTGTTCAGCTCTTCCATTATTGAAAAACTAAAGGAACACTTTGAGTTAGTTGCCGCCCTCTTTAGTGGTTTACTTATATTGACAACTTGGTTTAGCGCTGATCACCTTTCACAAAGCACATACATCACTTTACACATTATTGCATTCATTATAGGCGGATACGCAAAGGCAAAAGAAGGAATAGAAGAAACCTTTCGGGATAAAGAGTTAAACGTGGAATTACTTATGATTCTCGCTGCTATCGGTAGTGCCTCCATTGGTTATTGGACAGAAGGTGCCATTTTAATTTTCATATTTGCTTTAAGCGGGGCACTTGAGACGTACACGATGAACAAGAGCCAGCGAGAAATATCTTCGCTTATGGCCCTACAGCCTAATAAGGCATGGAAAGTTACTAATGATGGCTATATAGAAGTTGATACAGATTCACTCATGGTAAGCGACCATATTTTGGTTAAAGCTGGTGAACGTGTGCCCTCAGACGGGAAGATCGTTAAAGGAGCGACATCTATTGATGAAAGCGCGATTACGGGAGAGTCCCTGCCTGTGTCCAAAGAAAATGGTGCAGACGTTTTTGCTGGTACAGTGACGATTGATGGCAGCATCACTGTCCGGATTACTAAACCATCGACGGATACAGTTTTTAAGAAAATAATGGAGATGGTCCAAACCGCTCAAAGCGAGAAATCTCCATCCCAATTGTTTATTGAACGTTTTGAAAGTACTTATGTAAAAGTGGTCTTAATCGTCGTCGCACTGATGCTGTTCCTTCCCCATTACCTGCTTGGATGGACATGGATGGACACAGTGTATCGGGCGATGATTTTATTAGTCGTTGCTTCCCCCTGTGCTTTAGTTGCATCGATTATGCCGGCAACACTGTCAGCTATTTCAAATAGTGCGCGACATGGAGTTTTATTTAAGGGCGGGGTGCATATCGAGAACCTGTCACACATTGAAGCCATTGCTTTTGACAAAACGGGGACACTTACTCATGGTTTACCTGAGGTAACTGATGTACACATTGCTGATCACTATTATGAAGATGATGTCCTTTCTGTTATTGCCTCCATTGAGCAGGAATCGAACCACCCATTAGCAAAAGCAATCGTCAGTTATGCTAAGCAGCATCAAGCAACCTTCCTCCCTGTAGATAATATGAAAGATGTAAGCGGGCACGGGATAACCGCCATCGTCCGTGGGGAAACTTGGAAGATAGGGAAACCTGAATTCATTGGAACTGACCTAGTAGAATCTTTCCAGGATGGAGCAGCTTATCATTTAGCCGCAGAGGGAAAAACGGTAGTCTTTGCGGCTAATGACGAAGGAATTATTGCCATGCTTGCCTTAAAAGATACAGTTAGAGAAGAAACAAAACAGGCTATCGAGGTGTTAAAACATCGCGGGATCTATACAGTCATGTTAACTGGTGACAACCCGACAACGGCTAAGGCGATCGCTGATGAGGCAGGAATCGATCATTTCGTAGCAAAATGCCTGCCAGACCAAAAAGTAGCAGAACTCAGAGCCTTGAAGAAGCATTTTAAACATATTGCCATGGTAGGAGATGGAATTAATGATGCACCCGCTTTAGCCACAGCAAATGTTGGGATTGCCATGGGAGAAGGCACGGATGTAGCATTGGAAACAGCTGATGTTGTGTTAATGAAAAATGACCTTCCCAGAATCTCAAATGCCATAAAGCTCTCACAAAAAATGAATGGGATCGTGAAGCAGAATGTCATTTTTTCAATAGCTGTAATCATGCTTTTAATTATCAGCAATTTTTTACAGGTACTTGATCTGCCTCTAGGAGTGATTGGACATGAAGGAAGTACAATCTTAGTGATCTTAAATGGATTACGCTTGCTCAAAAGTTAGACCTATTTAGTATGACAAAAAACGCAAAAAGACAGCCCTAGCTTATTAGGCTGCCTCTTTGCGTTTTTAAATAGTAGGCTTTCGCCTTTTCAATAGGACAGCATTAATTTCTCCGCCTAATATAATGACCAGTCCTGAAAGATAGAACCAAATCATCAGCACGATCACACCGCCCAAGCTTCCATAAGTGGCGGAATAGTTACCCATACTATTTACATAGTACGAGAACAGCAAAGATACTAACTGCCAGCCCACAGTTGCAAAAATGGCACCAATCGTGATTTCGCTGATTTTTAGAGTTTTGTTTGGAGCCATTAAATATAAGAAGGAAAGAACAATAAAGAAAATCACAGATGAAATGACCCACCTTAAAGCATCCCATAAAGCGATAAAGCTATCTGATAATCCAAGGAAAGAAAAAACATACGTACCAATAGCATTACCTAGAACCGGGAGCAGGAATGCGATCGCAATAACTAACACCATGGCAATGGTTAGTACGATGGCAGTAAATCTTGCTACAATGAAAGAACGACTTTCATCGACATTGTGAGCCCGGTTAAAAGCTCGCATTAGTCCATTAACCCCGTTGGAAGCTGCCCATAGGGTGCCGAGTATCCCAATGGATAATAACCCTCCACTTCCCTGATTAAGCAATTCATTGACATTTTTAGAGATCATTTCATACGTTTCTGGGGAGCATACGTCCCTATGAACTCGAGCACTCGCTCTTCTTCTATATTTATATAACCTAATAACGTGATAAGAAAAATCATAAATGGGAACAAAGAAAGTAAAAAGAAGTAGGCAAGTTGAGCTGCCATACCGGGAACATTATCTTCCCCAAACCGGGTGAACAGCTCCTTGCCAAACCATATTACCTTACTCAAATTACCTCTCCCCTTTTAATCACTAGGAAGCCTTCTTAGGATCATCCACTGCTTCAAGCTGCTTACTTACATCTTTTTCGATGTCACTAAGCTTATGAAGAGCTTCCTCCGCTTTATTTAAAATCGTTAAAACATCGTCAATACCCTTAGTTATACAATGTGCTAATGACTCATAATTCATACGCAACGAGTGAACAGCTTCGGATGGATGTGCGGCGAACTTTTTACAGGATGCCCCTGCTGTCCGTGTCTTAGTTGTGACATAACGGCGTGTCCCTTTATCAAAAAGCATGATAGCCCCACCTGCAATTGCGCCCAATAACATGCCTTTACATAATTTATGCTGTGTCATTATAATTCCTCCTTAAATTTATGGTTTTGTTTAATTTCATTCAGAAGACCTATGCAGCCTTCCATTACTAACTGATAAACTTGATCGAAATTCCCTGTGAAATAAGGATCGGGTACATCTGTTTCATCTGGATTTGAAGCATAATCCATCAACATCTTAACAGTAACCCCATTTTTCTTTCTTATTGCTTGTAAATCCTGCAAGTTTTTTTGATCCATCGCAATAATGTAATCAAAACGGTCCCAATCTGAAGACTCCACTTGTCTTGCCAGCATACCTTCGAATGAAATCTTATTCTGTTCGAGGATCGCGCGTGTCCCCTCATGAGGGTCGGTACCTACATGCCAATGGCCAATCCCTGCGGAATCGACAGAGATGTGGTCACTTAAGCCTTCCTTTTTAATAAGGTCTCGAAAAATTGCTTCAGCCATTGGAGAGCGGCAAATATTCCCGAGACAAACAAACAACACCTTAAGCATCTTATAAGCTCCCCCATCTTATTATTTCATCTATTAAAGATTATATCGGAAAAAAATAAATCCTTCACCTTTACCTTTAACCTACTATAGTTATTTTCCCATACTTTTACACAGTAACCAATTTTCTAAGCACACATTTTTAAAATTACTTGACATTTCGCGATAATTTTCGGAATATTTTATATATATATACCATGCTTCAAAAGAATAAGTCAGGGGGATTATGTGGAGGATCGAGGAATCATTTATAACTTTTTGAATTGGGCTAGCGGCGTTGTTTGGGGACCGGTATTATTAATTCTTCTTGTTGGTACAGGGGTTTACTTAACGTTACGCCTAGGTTTTCTTCAATTTAAAACACTTCCATATGCTTTAAAACTTGCTTTTAAACCGAGCAAGTCTAGAGAAAACGAGAAAGGGGATATTTCACATTATCAAGCCTTAACTACAGCCTTAGCCGCTACCATTGGAACAGGTAACATAGCTGGGGTAGCCACAGCCGTTGTTTTAGGCGGCCCTGGGGCTGTATTTTGGATGTGGATCACAGCGGTGTTCGGTATGGCGACGAAGTACGCAGAAGCCATCCTTGCTGTAAAATATCGTGTAACAGATAAAAATGGCCAAATGTCCGGCGGGCCTATGTATTATCTTGAACGCGGACTGAAAGCCAAATGGTTGGGCATCTGTTTTGCATTGTTTGGGGCAGTAGCCGCCTTTGGTATTGGGAACATGGTTCAGTCAAACTCTGTCTCTGATGTTATGGAGACAACCTTTAATGTTCCAACATGGGTGACTGGAATTATACTTACCTTCTTTGCTGGTCTTGTCCTTTTAGGAGGAATTAAAAGTATCGGTAGAGTTACGGCCTTCTTTGTACCGATTATGGCCGTCTTTTATATTATTGGTGGTTTAATTATTATTTTCCTAAACCTTGATCAAGTACCGCAGGCATTTGGAACAATCTTCACTGATGCCTTCACTGCCAATGCTGTCGGCGGCGGCTTACTTGGTACAGCTATCCGCTATGGTGTTGCCCGCGGAGTATTTTCAAACGAAGCTGGTTTAGGGTCTGCTCCCATTGCTGCTGCTGCAGCAAGAACGGATTACCCGGGACGTCAGGCACTCGTATCGATGACACAGGTTTTCATTGACACGATTATTGTCTGTAGTATAACCGGATTAACGATCGTCATGGCCGGTCAATATGGCAGCGGACTAGATGGCGCTGATTTAACTTCCGCTTCATTTGGAATGTTTCTTGGTGATATAGGTGCCTACATCGTTACTCTTGGTTTAATTTTCTTCGCCTTTTCAACCATTGTAGGTTGGTCTTATTACGGCGAGAAATGTTTCGGATATCTAACAGGCGGACGCGGGATCGGTGGTTATAAAATTGTATTCGTTCTATTCGTCTTGGTTGGGGCTATCGCTCAGCTTGATACTGTTTGGAAATTTGCAGATGTCATGAACGGCCTAATGGCATTCCCTAACTTAATCGGACTCCTGCTTCTCTCAGGAGTTGTTGCAGCTGAAACAAATAAGTTCCTAAAAGTAGCCAAACAAGAAAAAGCCGAAGAAAAACAAGCAAAATACTCCGAGCAATAAGAAAAGCAGAGGTGTCCCTGTAGACATGACAAGCATAAGCGGAACGGTGCAGTGGGGCGTACTTGCCCCACGGAAGCGAACGCTTATGTCGCGAAGGTCTGCCCCTTGGAGCTAGACAATAAGAGAAGAACAGGTGTCCTGTCATGTTCAAAGGAAGTTCGGCTAAGACCGGCACGTCCTGTGCCAACGCCGAACGCTCCCACATTCTATGGAGCCAAGCATAAGCGAAGCGGCACAGTGAATTAGATTATGGATCAAAAAAACCCGTCAACTGGATTAGAGCACTGAAAAAGTCTGTTTATAGCGAAAAAGAAGATGACTACCTACTATATATAGGTGATCATCTTCTTTTATTGTCATTATGTCGAGTGGATTTCCTTATTAAAATTAACAAATATCACTTTTTCAACGGCCTCAACTGGATGGTGGGTTTTCTTTTGAGGTATAAGTGGATTGTTTCGTTAACAAGTGAACTATTTCTTCTGGAGGAAGTGGCCGGCTAAAATAATAGCCTTGGTAAAATTGGCATTGGTTCTCTTTTAAAAAGGCAAGGACTTCTTCGCTT
Organism: Halobacillus amylolyticus; assembly: GCF_022921115.1. Lineage (NCBI taxonomy): Bacteria > Bacillati > Bacillota > Bacilli > Caryophanales > Bacillaceae > Halobacillus > Halobacillus amylolyticus. Next base: position 1,559,496 of record NZ_CP095075.1, read on the forward strand.
TCCACCCCTTCTGCCACCACCCCTAACTTGAATGCATCAGCAAGTTGAATCATGGCTTTAACAATCTCTGCATCACTAGGGTCTGTAAGGACATCTTTAGTAAACGTTTGATCTATTTTTAGATAGTGAATAGGAAACTGCCTTAGATAACTTAATGAAGAATAACCTGTTCCAAAGTCATCAATCGCAAGCGACACGCCCATTGACTTTAAATACTGCATGGTTCGAATACAATCTTCGGTATGCTGCATCACGCTATTTTCCGTTACTTCTACTTCTAAATACTCAGGGGCTAAACCTGTCATCGCAAGGATCCGTTGAACTTTACAGGCAAAATCATCTTTCTGAATTTCATTTGCGGATACGTTTACTGCTATTCGTTCAGGAGCATAGCCTAATTCAATCCATTCTTGGTTCTGTCGACAAGCTTCATAAAGAACCCATTCATCGATCTGTGTGATCAAGCCTGTTTCTTCCGCCAATGGGATGAATTCATTTGGGGAAATAATCCCCTTCGTTGGGTGCTCCCATCTAACCAATGCTTCCATACCGTTTATGTACCCTGAGTCCACATCTACCTTAGGCTGATAATGAAGGCTAAGCTGTTTTTTACTAATTGCCTCACGTAAATCTCCTTCGAGAGAAACCAGTTGATTGTAGGAGCGGTTCATACCTTTCGTATAAAAAAGAACACTGTCTCTGCCCCTCATTTTACAATAATGCATCGCAATATCTGCCTTGCCCATCAATTCCTGTGACGTACTGCCATCATTTGGGTAAGTAGACACACCGATACTCATCGTTATAAAGACTTTTTTCCCCATTAAATCGATTGGTCGGCTGACTTGTTCTAAGATCTTCTCTCCGACCTGGTTTGTTTTATTTGGACCAGGATCGTTCCTTATAGCTATGACGAATTCATCACCACCAAGACGATACAAGGTATCATCATCGTCTAAACACGAGCGGATTCTTTCCGTCATCGTTTTGATCACTTGATCTCCCGCAACATGCCCCATTGCATCATTGACATACTTAAACCGATCTAAGTCACAAAACATGATCGTCATCGGCTCTGTATGCTCAGACAGATCAATATATTGCTCAAGGTCTGTTTGCAATTTACGTCGATTAGGAAGATCTGTTAATGGGTCATGATAAGCCATATGGCGAATACGAGATTCCGCATTTTCGTACATCGTTACCTCAACCGCACTCCCTATGACCTCGACAATCTCTCCTCCCACATCTACCGGGGATAACGTTGTATAGAAAATTCGATTTTTGTATGTATGTTTATAGGAAACAGATTTCCCTTCAAAAGCCTGACTATACTGATTTCGATAAAAGGCTGCTTGTTTTTCGCCAAATAACTCAACAAGGCTTTTATTTCGTACATAATCAGTAGTCAGCTCAATTTCACGGGCAAGCTTGCCTTCAAACATTACGAAGAAAAAATCTTTGGAAGATGGATTATACCTTACCTTAAACACTAAGTTGATTAAGGCGTTTACCGTTCTCGTATAATCATCTTGTTCATAATCAAATGAAAGGGGTGGCTTCGACTCCGTTATATCCTGACCAAGTATGAGTACTACATTTTTATTACTAGAGTGAGGCATTGCCACACTCGTCGTCTTATGCCACCGTTCTTCACCAGAGGATGTTTTATAGCATAGTTCCTCTTGCCAAATCCCTTTCCCCTTAAATACAGGAGAATCCCCTCTCATTATTCCGCTTTTATCCCTGACAAGTAATGAAAGCAAGGAACAACCCATCAATTCGGAACAGTTCTTTTGAATAAAGCGGCAAAAAGCCTCGCTCGTTTCTCGTATTATACCTCCCTCATCTAATAAGACCGTGGGCACTACAAGGTCAACAGCTTCTTGTAAAATTTCGCTGCCCTGAACGATACTCCTGATCTCCTCGATAGCTTGTCGGGAGGCTGGTGTCAACTTCTGTTGCTCTTCTAGTACGTTTAGAAGCTGTGTTACCTTTGGTTGATCGAATAATGGGCTGGAATTCAGCATCGCTTTTAGCCTCCGCTAACATTCTTTATTCTAAGTATACATTATACAATACAGGAAAAAAAGACTGCTCCAATGGCAACTTGCCACTGAAAAAATTGCAATTTCAGTGGTCTCCTAGTTTGGCGGTTTAGAATAAATACGCATATATATTTTTAAATCGTGGATATATCACTTTATATCGTCCATAAAACGAGTTATATTCGCAAATATCTCATTAATATTTTTAGTCATCTTTTTGGTGATTGATTCTTGCCACTGAAAAACATTGGACTTTTTCAATGGCCTACTACAATGAGAGCAGTCTTTTCTTGAGTTTTGTTTTGATTAAACTTCTTCACTTTTCTCCTTTGAACGTTTACTTGTTAAAAGATAAAGTCCTCCACCCATGAGCAGTAAGCTGACTAATCCTACCTGAAAATACTGTTGATAGTAATACCAGATGTCTATATGAAATATTCTGCTTATTTGATCAGCAAAAACCGGCAGCAAGACAGAATCAGCTAAATAATACCCTCCTAAAACAAGCAATGCAGCTCCGATCCTCCGTTTTTGCTGGAGGAAATTTTTAATTACAGGTTGATCATTCACTTCACCTTGTTGCACACGATTCATTTGCTGAAGGGCATCAAAGAAGCTGAAAAACCAAAGGATGGGAATTAAGAACAGAAAGACCGATAGTCTGAGAACATCTAAAATATAAATAGAGAGTAAAAAGAATAACATGAGCTGAATCCCACGTTTTTGTAAACCGAGATATAAATGACCTGCCCCCGGAAAAATGGCCAGTAAAATGGTTAACATGTTGTTTCTATGCCCTGCTTTACGTAACTCGTTCCAGTCATCCATAAGCGGACGATCCTCTAATTCATATCCAGCCTGCCTTTTATTTAATAATTGAATGACATCAAACAAGTTATAAACCCAAATGATTAACAAAGCTGGGAGGAACAATAGGAATCCCGCTTGACTCGTAAGAAAAGTGACGAAGATAATCATCATCCCAGCACCTAAATAAATCGCTAAGAACGTAAGACCCCGTTGTTTTAATCCAAGTTGAAAATGTCCCACACCCGGTAAGAAAGATAGAAGAATAGTAAAGAAGCGCTCATTCTGAATCGAGTTGCCTGCTTGCACTGTAGCAGTTAGTGACGTCGCTTTCTTTTTGTCTGTACGCTTATTTTTTTGCAAAAGTGTAAGTGTAATATCAAGCATATTTGCTCCCCAAACTAAAAAAGAAAAGGCAAGCAAGTACAAGATCTCAGGAGCACTATAAGGTTGAAAAACAAACATGACAAAGCCAAAACCGAGAGCCGTGAAAAAAATAAGCGGATACAATATCCCTCGGACAGCCCTGCCCAAATACATATGTCCAAAGCCAGGTATAAAGGCTAAGAAAAAAGCTAAGATCGGCGATTTATTCATCCCCCATTCCCCTTTCTGTTTCTGTCATCCAACGTTCCGTCTCTTCCATCACTTTCTCGGTAATTGATGGTCTGTTGTGGAATTGCTCTCCGTCAAACACGGTAAAAACATGCTGGAATACGCCACTTCCCATTAAGACAATTGTCAATCCTGCAGCAATGGCGTAATGGATAAATGTTTTATTTTGTCTCCCTTGTGCAGGGGTTTTTTTATGAATCTCATGCATTGTCTCCTCAGTAAAAGAGGAGGACATCAAAGAATCAGTGTCAACTAAGTGAAGGCTTGCCATATATCTATGAAAACAATGCTCACATTCGTCCAAGTGATCCTCCACCCCGATTCGTTCCACATCATTAAGCTCGTTTGCTAAATACATTTGAAGAACTTCCTTCGCTACATGATTCATGTAAAATCCTCCCTTCGCCAATGTTTCTTCATCCATTTGCGTGCTCGGTACAACTTCATTTCCACTGTTTTCTCTGCCAAGTCAAAGTGTTTACCAATCTCCTGGTAACTTTGTTCATCTATGTAATAGGCTTTAACAACGCCACGGTAATTTTCAGGAAGGGCTTCGATGGCTACTTGAATCTTTTCTTCTGTCTCTTTTGCCACTACTTGCTGTTCAACACTTTCGTCATCTAAAGGTGCCCTGTCAAAATCAAGTGAAACAGGATCCTCTGGCCTTCGTTTATCTTTTCTTTGCTCATCAAGTGCCTTTCTAAAAGCAATTTTACTATGCCATGTTTTAAATCCAGGCCCGCGGTAAGAAGGAAGGGCATCCATCATCTTAAGAAATGTCTCTTGCGCAATATCTTCAGCTTTGTTGTGGTCCTGGATAACACTATAAGCAACTTTAAAGACATGTGCTTTATACCGTTCAATAATAACCCGAGCTGCTTGTTGATTTCCTGCTACTATTTTTTTAATCAATCGTTCATCAGTAATATCCGCCCCTCCCCTCTCCCTAACCCTTTTATTAATAGACGAAAAAAGATTGCCGAACTCCTACAATAAATTAGAAAAATCGTAAGTAGCTTGTCTCAACAAGATTGTGCCTTCCTTTCGCCATGGTGGTGAATCGCCTGGCTAACATATAGAGGCATTAAACTAACATTAAAAAACCTGAAGGAAGCCAGCCGCTCCCTTCAGGTTTTACCACTATAAAATCACACAGCCTGATCATCCTTTTTTTCGCTAAAATCCAAACCTCCGGTCAATCCTTCCCTGATATTGCCGGTATGCCCCCGATTGCTGCCATTTTCTCTTCTCCATTAAAAGGTTAAACCGGATACGTTTCTCGGAAAGTTGTTGCTTATACCGAGATTGTTGCTTAGGATCATGGCAACCAATGAGCAAATCCTCCAGTTGAACGATCTCTTTCTTGATCTGCATTTCCTCTGGTAGCATATTAGCATTTTTTAAGATTCGATAGCTGTTTCGCATATCATCCGGTGCATAAGCAAGTTCATCCATTGGTAATGGTTTCCCTTTCCCTGGAAGATGATCGAAATCCCCACGTGCAATCGACTGTTTAATCTTCTCTTCAATGATATGGCCAAAATCCATGGTAACTTCTCCCCCCTTCCCTTGTTACAAGCGCTTTTGGAGAGATTGACGCAAGTCCTCAGCGAGAGCATCTACCTGAACAATTCGGCTGATCTTTTCCTTATTGTCTTTATCGGTAAACTTCACTTCATTTACATCAGCTACCGGAACTCTGGCTGGATCCACTTGTTTTAAGCGCATGGCATCCCCTTGAGTAACTTTACCCTCTTTCAGTACACGCAAGTAAAACCCTGTGAAGCCGGTTTTCGTTAAGCGACCAGGGAAATCATCAATCCCATGAGTACGGGCAATGATGTAACACGGTTTCCGGGGCTTGGTAACTTGCACTTCCGCTTCCCCTAACGAAAACACATCACCAATATTCGTCCCCCACTCATCAATACCTTCTACAGTTATATTTTCACCAAAAGAAGGATAAGGAAACTTCAGCCCGTACACCTTTTCAAAATGACGGTAATGCTGTGCTGGATAAAGACAAACCGCCTGATCTGCTCCACCGTGATTCTTCTTATCTGCCTGCTCATCACCAGAAAAATTTAAAAACCTTAAATATACAGGTTCATCTATTGGTTTTTTTCGATAGGCACTCGTTAGTTCTCCTTTATCTGTAGCATAAGATTCTGGACGTCCAACATTCAAAGAAAGCAGTTTAAAGCTCATGCAATGTCCCCTCTCTCCACTTTTCTATCCATGCAGGCAAATAATCATAACTCCACACATCACTCGGATAATCAACAAATACGTCTTCCCCATTTTCATATAATGCTTGAATTAATTCATTGATGGCACCGAAATAAAATTCATATAAGAATTCATAGCTGAATGGTTCTTTTGGAAGATGATTTTCAGCACAGACCTTTGGATCCGAGTAATTTAGATAGGTACGGCATGGGATCGGCCTAACTTCATACGCCATACACGCTTGTGTCTCAGGGTCAAGCATCGGACACGGAAGGTTAAGTTTCTTATAAGCTAGCTTAGTATCATCCTCAGTATGATTCATAGACAGGGCTTGATTCAATTTCTCTTTATGTTGTTTATAATAACGATCCCAATGGTCGTAAATCTTTTGTTTCCTATCTTCTGAAAAGTGTTCGATCGAACGAAACATCATTTTAGCTTCCATTTTACTCAAAACGATGGGAAAATAGCAGCAGAAGGCACAACCTTTGAAACAGTTCGGGGTCATTCCCGCAAATTGCTCCATCCGACCGATTTCATGATCTACCTCGTCTAGCAAACGTTGAAAGCCGGTTAAAATTACATCTTCCGACTCTAGTTCACTGTCTAATAGTTGATCAATAATTTCATCAAAAAATTGCTGATCAAGGGCATAGGAATCGTTTATTCGCTTTGATTTATCTATAATCTCTTGATGTTTTAAATACCTCTCCATTTGGAAAAAACTCCTTCGTCTAACACTACCTTTATTATACACGTCCTCGGGGCTTAACGACTACCTTCTAAGTCCCCCATTAAATTCCTATTGTATGACCCCCAAAAAAATCTTAAAATAAAAGAAGAATTATAAGAGAATCTGTCATCTTATGGAGGTACGTCTACATGTTATCAAATGCTGAAATTGGAATCGATCTGGGAACAGCTAATATATTAATTTACTCAAAGGCAAAAGGGATTCTGCTAAATGAACCTTCTGTTGTTGCTTATGACACGGAAACTAAGAATGTTGTGGCCGTCGGGAAAGAAGCTAAAGAAATGGTCGGTAAGACACCAAGGAATATTATCCCGGTGCGTCCGCTCAGAGATGGTGTAATCGCTGACTATGATATGACCGCACAAATGCTTAAAGAATTATTAAAAAAAGTAACTAAGAAATCCGGGATTTCCATGCGCAAGCCAACTGTTGTCATCTGTACACCATCCGGCTCAACTTCTGTTGAGAGAAGGGCGATTCATAATGCCGTGAAAAGCTACGGTGCAAAAGCCGTTCATCTTATTGAAGAGCCCATCGCAGCTGCCATAGGCGCGGACCTCCCTGTCGATGAACCGATTGCGAACGTCATTGTTGACATCGGTGGAGGAACAACGGAAGTTGCGATCATTTCCTTCGGCGGTGTTGTATCATCCCGCTCCATTCGTACAGGCGGAGATGTGATGGATGAAGAAATTATCCAATATGTCCGTAAAGCCTACAACATTTTAATTGGTGAGCGAACAGCCGAACAAATTAAAATGGAAATCGGCTACGCTCAGGGTGACCACCCGGAAGAAAAGATGGACGTACGGGGAAGAGATATGGTGACAGGATTACCTAAAACCATCGAACTTTCATCGACTGAAATACAAGGTGCTCTCAAAGAAATATTAGAACAAATCCTTGAAACTATCCGTGCTACTTTAGAGGAATGCCCTCCGGAATTAAGTGGTGACATCGTTGATCATGGTGTAATTTTAACTGGCGGGGGTTCATTGCTAAAAGGTATGCAGGAATGGTTATCCGATGTTATCGTCGTCCCTGTTCACATGGCCCCATCACCATTGGAATCCGTAGCCATCGGAACAGGACGCTCCCTAAAAATGATCCAAAAACTCCAAAAAGCTACTAAGTAATACAGAAAAGCGGAAAAGCCCGTCAAGCACCGGGCACATTGAAAAATAATTCAACAAATATATTCTTCAAAACCTTAGAAAAGTTGTCCCTCGTTGGACAGCTTTTTTTAGTCTTAAAAAAAGGAATTAATCAAATTGTGTCGAATTCATTAACATAAGGATGAACATATTTTTTTATAAAAGAATATTCTAATGAGATAATAAACAGTACAACAATAGAAAAAGGGGAGCAATTATGCAGCGAACAACATTAATGAAATGGGTGACAGGGGTCGGTGAAGGGTTACTTGCTATCCCACTTGCAGGGGGAGCATTTGTATTAAGTACAGGTTGGACAGTACTTTTAGTCATGTTCATCCTTCATACCATTACACTCATCCTCTCAATTAAAGATTCACAGTTCAGCTCTGGAAGCATTGTCGGAATGGTCGCGAGTTTTCTCGGAGCTATTCCTATACTTGGTTGGATGCTTCATACTGCCTCAGCCCTCGTCCTCCTGATTGATGCTGGTCAGGAAACAGGGAAAGCCAAGCAAAAAGACAAAATTTAATATCGTTTTTAGAAATTGCCCAATAGGGGTGATCACTATCTACGTATTCATGTATATCTTCCGTGTAAGAGAAGATAAAACTGAATTGTTCAAGCAGCTAAGTGGGAAAGCGAAAGAGATCATCTGTTCTTATTCGGGGAAGGCAACACTTTATCAGGAGAAACATTAACAGGAAAACAAGGTTCGATGGGGCTTTTGGACTTGTTTGAATTAAAGGATGAGGAGATCGTTTTCCTTGGAAAACTCGCATACCCTTCAAAGGGGATGCATGCTAAGTCCGTAGAAGAAATGTAAAGGGATGACCTGATCACCCCTCTATGAGCAGCTTACAGAATTAGTGGATATGACTCACCTGGTTACATCGACTTTTATTAAAGTAGAACATTAAAGTGTAAAAAATTACACAGATAGAATGAATCGTGAAGTCTGTTCACCCTTAAAAAGGGGTAAATAAATTCATATAAAGAGGTGTTTCTTATGAAAATAGTTATATTTGGCGCAGGTGCATTAGGGGCATATTTCGGTGCTCGCTGGGAGGAAGCTGGTCATGATGTTGTTAATCTAGTCCGCTCAGGACGTGCTGAGCAGTTAAGAGAGCACGGATTAACATTACATAGCGAAATGGGAGATTACACTGTAAATGAGCTAACCATTGCTGAAAGCCCCGAGGAAATTGAGGATCCTGACCTGGTTTTCCTTGCCGTAAAAGGGTACCACCTTCATGGCACACTAGATTGGTTGAAACAGCTTGTTCAAAAAGGGACAAAAGTTTACCCTGTATTAAATGGGGTAGAGCATATCTCCATTTTACAGAAGGAGCTCGGTGAAGAAGCCGTGATTGGTGGTCTTTCCTACATTATTGCTACCCTTGATGAAAAGGGACATGTTGTGCATTCAAGTCCATTTCATGATCTAGTATTTGGACCTCTCCACCCTTCACAGCAGCAAATATGTGAGGAAATGGCTTTAGCTTGCAATCAAGCTAATCTTAACGGAACATTAAGTCCGAATATTTTAGAGGATATTTGGAAGAAATACATGTTTATTTCAGCATTTTCAGGTATAACAACAGCTACTAATTTACCTATCGGTGAAGTACGTAGTTTCCCACAAACCTTTTTGGTCACGAGAAGAATTCTTGAAGAGATGAAGGAGCTAGCTAACACTCACCAAGTCCAATTAACAAATGAGCATGTCGAAGCAGCTTTCAAGCAATTAAAGGGTCTTGACAACGAAATGACTTCTTCTATGCATCAAGACCGCAGAAAAGGCTTGCCACTCGAGGTTGAACACCTTCACGGCGGAGCATTACGGCTTGGAAAAGAGCATAATCTTCACATGCCTTATACCGAAACCATCCGCGCGATGATTAAACCATACGAAGCCTATCAACAATAAAAAAAGAGATCGTTCTGTGTTGGCACATCCTGTGCCAACACAGAACGACCTCACGTCGTATGGGACCAAGAATAAGCGATTTGAACAAAAAACCCTCTAGTTTAAAACTAGAGGGTTTCCTATTCTTCTGCTAACGCTTCAGGTTTAGGACGCTTTCCTCTTTGCAACTCACGAATACTTAATCCGAAGTCCATTTGCAAGTGTGGATAGTCTTTAAATGATTGCCAGTCACCACCCCAAGTAAATCCCAAGTTTTTAGCGATCTCAGCCACTTCCATCCAATCCGCCTGACCGTTGCTGTTATCATCACGCGTCAAATCCCAAACGACATTACCATCATCGAGTTGTAATGCAAAGTCAATTGCTAAGCCATAATTGTGATAAGACTCCCCTCCTGAAGCATAGGTTACAATATCACCTTCTGTAGAACGACCTTGTTCATACAGACGCTCTTGCTCCTCTTTCGTCCTTACTCCATCCGTAATTACTACATCAATCCCACGTTCGGATGCCTGTTCAACTAAATGTTCCTTTCCTTGCTCAACAGCTGGATGTAATTCGGATGTCTGACTTTTATCTTCCACGTAATATATATGAGAATTCCGTTCTTGAAGTTCTATTAGCGTATAAATTAAAGAAATCATAACTCCACCAAAGAACAATGTCCAAACAGTTCGAATAAATAGACCTCTCAATGGCAAACGACTCCTTTTATTACTTCTTATTTCGATCATACCATAATGTCTAGATTGATAGAAAATAATCAAACGTTAGCTAAAAAAGGACTCTCATCTTTTTACAATCATGGCCATTAGGTCAACTATTAATAATGCTTACAAGGGGGATTTCGCATGAAGTTCGTTTATATAATAGTTAGCAACACGGGCTCTGTTGCTAATCGTGCAATTAAAACCTTTACGTATGCCCCATACAATCATGCTTCTTTATCATTAGACAAAGGCATGAAGCGAATGTACAGCTTTGGCAGAAAGAAACCCACCAATCCATTCTGGGGAGGTTTTGTACAAGAGAATCTCATTAACGGAACATTCAGCTGGTACCCCTACTCTACTTGTGCAGTGTATAGACTAACACTGCCTAAGAGGAACTATCAAAAGCTTGAACGGATCATCAAAGCCTTTGCGAAAAATCATAAGACTTATTTGTACAATTATATCGGCTTACTAGGTGTGCCCGTCAACAAGCCTCTTACCATCCCCGCAAGTTACTTTTGCTCACAATTCGTTGCCGAAGTGCTTCATCGTTCAGGGGTACCGCTTTTCTCAAAAGCCAGCGCACTGGTAACACCTGAAGACTTCCGCCATCACATTCAACTCATTAAAATATACGAAGGTCCATTGTACGACTATCCCTATTTGCATTCAAAGTCTATCTATCATCCGAAGAAATACAAGTCATTTCCTTTCAGAAAGTACATAAAGCAGCAAGTGAAAGACAACCTATTCGAAATAGGTACCGATCATTCTAATGATGAATACAAATTCAGGGACGGATTCATTAAACCTAAAAAGATCTTACTATCAAAGCAGTTGTGTAAAGTTAAACGATTTCTCTTGTGTAATAAGCACCGATATTAAGGGAAGTCTCCCTCATGATATAACAAGAGACAGAAATGCCTTAGAGGAGAGCTGACACGTGAAGCTATTAAAACGTAAACCCTCCACCAAGATAGAAAGAATCCTGACGATCAACTGTTTTTAAACGGTCGATCTTTTTTTCGGTTTAACAATTAAAGAAAAAAGGTATATAAAAGTCATGGAGGTGGAAAAATGCCTGCGCGTAATAAAAGAACTGACCAAGACAACGAAAATTTCGACGAGAAAGTAAAAAAGGAACATCTTATAGATGACGACATCCCTGAAGAAGAACTCAAACAAGATGAACGTGATGCCAAACGAGGAGAGAAATCAAAAAATAATTCTTCCTCTGAAGAAAAGTATGACGAAGATTTAGAAAATAAATGAGGTGATCTTTTTTGACTGAATTTAAAGCGTACTATATTGATCAAACCAAAAATGGCAAAATGAATGCTGAGATAAAAACCATATCCACAGAGGATCTACCTGCAAGTGATGTTCTCATTCAAGTTCATTACTCAAGTGTGAACTATAAAGATGGAATGATTTCAACACCCGGCAACCCGATGGTGAAGGATTATCCCATTATCCCAGGGATTGATTTAGCCGGAATCATTGTCCACTCAAAGGATGACCGTTTCCAAGAGGGCGATGCTGTTATCGCTACTAGCTATGAAATAGGTGTATCCCACCACGGCGGTTTTAGTGAATATGCTTCAGTACCTGGCGATTGGGTTGTTCCTCTGCCAGATGGATTGACACTTGAGGAATCGATGATTTATGGAACAGCAGGCTTTACCGCAGCATTATCTGTGCATAAGTTAGAAAAAAACGGATTGACTCCAGAGGACGGTCCTGTTTTAGTTACAGGTGCTACCGGGGGAGTCGGTAGCATGGCAGTAGCTATGCTCGCTAAGCGCGGTTATGAAGTGGAAGCAAGTACAGGAAGTGAAGAACATAAAGACTATCTATTAGATTTAGGGGCTGCACGCGTGATTTCACGCGTGGATGTGTATGATGGAAAACTTAAAGCACTTGGCAAACAACGCTGGGCTGCTGCCATCGACCCTGTTGGCGGGAAACAGCTTGCCTCCCTTCTCTCACAGTTAAAATACGAAGGTGCTGCAGCAGTAAGCGGGCTTACTGCTGGAACAGATGTACCAACACAGGTTTATCCATTTATCCTTCGGGGTATAAATCTCTTAGGGATTGATTCTGTCTACTGTCCGATGGAAACAAGGAAGGAAATTTGGTCTCGTCTGGCTGACGATTTAAAAACAACCGATGCATTTGAAAAAATAAAAGTTGAAATTTTGTTAGATCAAGTGCCTGGAACATTAACAAGTATCTTAGAAGGTAAAACTCGTGGACGTACGATTGTTAAACTAGGGTAAATTAAATATTGTAGTTTTTAAAAGCAGAAATCCATATTGACAAATCACATAAACCGTATTATAATTTTATATTAGTGCCTTCGCTAAAGGTAACTCGGAACAATGAAAGAGTGATGTGTATGAAACTGGCATTCTGCTACGTTTTATCACGACTTAATCACACTGGATCAGCTTCGGAGCTGTAAGGATGCAATAGAGGTAGGGATTGCGTCGTTTAAGTTGATAAAAACTACCATGTAGAATGGACCGCGGCAATATGGGTTCATAACAACTTGCAATGGAAACGCAAGCAATCAACGAAAATTATTTTTTTCATTAGTCCGATAATGGTAGAAAGCTTAAAACATAGCTTTCTTATCGTAATAAAGCGGGTCAGACGACGGTCTGTCCCGCTTTTCCAATTTTTAAGTGTTTATTTAATTGTTTATATGGTAATATATCCTTATGAATTAAAGGAGGAAAATAATGTCTAATTATAAATACCTAAATAAACTTGTACCAGAAGATGTACATTACTTATTAGATCTGAGTGAATTTAAGGAACTTATAGAGGAAATGTTAGGAGCAGCTTCAAAGTTGGTCACAGTAGAAGTAGATTGTGATCAAATTGAGGATAGTTACGATATTCTCAACTTCCGACCAATGGTTATCTTGAAGGAAATCGCCAACCTATCAGAAGAAAACCGACATACCATCTTAAATACGGGCTTCTCCCTTGGACAGCCATTTGACAGCGGTGATTTTGCGATGAAGAAAATTTTTGGTGAAAACTATACAATCATTGCTGCCACAGAAGATCAGGATGGCGATTTCTTTACTGTTGAAATCCCATACGAGGATTTTGCTAAATCACAGATGTAATAATAGAAAACGCCCTGTATCCTTCTGCAAAAAAGATACGGGGCATTTTTCTATTTTTCATATATATGCTTTACTCTTCCTACTTGCCCATCAGCAAGCCGTACTTTAATGCCGTGTGGATGACTAGGCGATTTCGTTAGTAAATCCTTCACAACACCTCTAGTTAAATGTCCACTACGTTGATCTTTCTTCAAAACAATATCAACCTCTAGACCAGGTTTAACATCTTTACGTTGTTGTCCGTTCATCTTTTTAACCTCCAAACTATTCTTCAACCTATCATATCATGTATCCTTTGAATAGCAGAAGCAATAGTTGGGTTCATATTCTCCACGTGGTCACTCATTATAAGAGGTTTGTTCTTGAATGCTCCCGTCCTTTTTATGAATGATTATTTTTGTACCTTTATTTTTTGCCACTTCTTTGGCCCGTTCTACAGCAAACTGTTTCTTATTGAACACATCAGAAGGCTGCTTCGCGTCCTCTGCTTGGACAGCCCAGCCGTTTTCATGAGACACAACGTGCTCCCCTTTATCTAATAGCTCCGGGCGGCTAGGATAATCATTTCCTTCCCCTCTGTTCCGTAAATCTTGATCACTTTTATTCTTCATTTCCTTTATTTCATCTTGAGTTGCATTCTCATACCATTCCTTCGCTTGCTCTGTGGCAATTGGAATCGCACGACCTTCATCATATCCCTCGTCAATCATTGCATTTGCTATATCGATCGCTTTCTTTCTAACAACCTGATCTAAACTTTTTAATGAGCTCGGGTAGTCTGTAGTATCCCAAGGCATTTCTCCCACTCCTTTACACATCTTTTTATACTATTTACCGCAGCCAGAGGAAAAATAAACATTCTTCTCCCCTGAGCTGTCTTCTAGAGAGGGATATTATAAAGTTAGAAGGCATCACTTTTCTATTATTTTTTCTTTACCAATTCTCCTCTGTCGGCAGCTTGCGGTGGTTGCTCCATCCAACCATTCTCAATCATTATATTAGCCCCATCTTCCGCGTACATGGCAATCTCAGGTGTCAGCCGTGTGTACATCAACCCTAAATCACGCCTCGGGCTCGTCGACATAGAAGCCCCGTATTGTGCAATACCTGAAGCGACCAGTCCACTAATATGAAACATCATAAGTTTATCTGAAAAAGGGGCAACGGTAGAGTCTGTCACTTCTGAGGTTAAATTTTTAGCTGATGAAAGGTTTTCTTCGTGTAATACTGAACTAAAAATCTTAAAATGTTTCGCAGAGATTTGTTTACCCTTCTTCATGTATTTAGCAATTTCCTTAGATTCCACAGCTTGACTAAATCCAACAATAACAGCTTCTCCAAGTGCATTTCTTTCAGCATTATAAACGAGATTTGTAATCTCAATACCAAGTAAGGGACGACGTTCTCCAAGCCATCCTGTCAGAAAACTTTGTTTTTTCACGAAATCTACACGTTGCGGTGACGGGAGAGAGGGATGGCGTAATAATACTCCTTTATCTAAAGCAACCTTTCTTGCTCTGTTTGTAAGTTCCTTCATTTCCTCCAAGCATTGAGAGTAAAACTCCGCTATGTCATCTCGTGCTGAAACACCATACAGCATGCTTTCCCCCGTCACACTAAATCTTCCCATATTCAACATGTACAGTAAAATCAAAGTATCGGAAAACAAAGGTGGTGCTTCTGTGTTGACGTCGTCATCTGTAAACCCTACCGGAACCGGATAATTTTCTTCCTGAAAGATTCGTGTAATCGTTTGTATTCGTTTTTCGATAAATTCCAAAGTATATTCTAAAACCGAGTGAATGTCTGGATCCTTAACCGTGGATAGAAAATGTGTTAAGCCGCATTTAATCATTGTACTAGCAAGAAACGTTGTCCAAAGATTTGAAATTTCAGCTGAAGTTAATTTTGGGTGATGACCGTTTTCCAAGGTTAGACCTCCCTTACTCCCTTTTCCAAAAGTTATACAATTTCTTAGCTTCATTTGAATGAGATTAAAAATAGTCTATGGAATTTTTATTAATCTATACAGTTTTCTAAATCACCAAAAGAATCGTTTCCCCATAATATTCCATGGTTTAATAGTAATATGAGATGGGAAACTTAATCTAAGTAAAGTTACAAGTACATTGACAGAAAATTACCACAAAGGTGAGGAGAAATTAATTAATGAACTACACGAAAGAGAATATCAAACAGATTGTTAATGATGAAAAGGTAGAATTTATTCGACTAGAGTTTACTGATATGCTAGGCGATACGAAAAATGTGGAACTTCCGATTGAGGAAATCGATAGTGTACTAAATGATGAAGCCATGTTCGACAGTTCTTCCATTTCAGGTTTTTCAGAAATACAGGAGAGTGACATGTTTCTAGTTCCTGATTTGGATACATTTAAAGTACTACCTAATAATGTAGATGAGGATTGTATCGCGCGCTTTATTTGTGATATTTACACACCAGATGGTGAGCCGTTTGATGGAGATCCTAGATATATATTGAAGAGGGCAATGAAAGAAGCCAAGGATTTGGGCTATACAGTAAATGTCGGACCAGAGCCAGAATTCTTTTTGTTCAAATTGAATGAAGAGGGCTACCCTGTTCGTAAAATGAATGACCGTGCGGGATACTTCGATGCTTCTCCAAAAGATAAAGGCGATAAAGTGCGCCGGGATATTGTCCGCACTCTTAAAAAGTTCGGCTTTGAAATGGAGGCTTCTCACCATGAAGTCGCTGAGGGGCAGCATGAGATTAACTTTCGCTTCGATGATATGTTAAAAACGGCAGACAACATTCAAACGTTTAAAAACGTTGTAAAGGATGTAGCTACAAATCATGATTATCACGCAACCTTTATGCCGAAACCTATTACAGGCGGGAATGGGTCAGGTATGCACTGCCACCTTTCCTTGTTTGCTGATGGCGACAGTGCCTTCTATGATCAGCATTCTGAAGATGAAATTTCTGATACAATGAAACACTTTATGGCAGGCATCCTTCACCATGCGAATGGAATCGCCGCCATTACGAATCCGAATGTAAATTCCTATAAACGACTTGTTCCTGGTTATGAAGCTCCGGTAAGTGTGGCCTGGTCGCACTCTAATCGCAGCTGCATGATCCGTGTTCCCATGACACGTGGGATGGGGACTAGATTTGAGGTTCGTCACCCTGATCCAACAGCGAATCCATATTTAACTCTAGCCGTGCTTATTCAAGCAGGACTTGAAGGTATTCGTAAAAATATGGATCCAGGAGAGGCAGAAACACGTAACCTTTACGAGGTCAGCGATGATAGCGTCCCTACCCTTCCAACTAATTTAAAAGAAGCCCTTAAAGCATTAAAGAAGGATGAAGTACTGATGGAAGCATTAGGCGAGCATACTTCAAAGATTTATCTTGAAGAAAAGGAACAGGAATGGAACACCTACTCTCTCCAAGTTAGTCAGTGGGAAGTTGATGAGTATATGAATAAGTAACAGCCAAAAGAAGGGCCCTCCAGCATGTGAGGGCCCCTCTTTGTTTGTAGAATTCATTGACAGCAAAAAGCCATCATTATAGACTAAATTTTAAAATTAAGGTTTTAAAATCAACTTCCCCTGCGTTTTTCTTGCTTGCAGCGATTCATGTACTTGTGCAGCATCATCTAAATTGTACACACCGCCAATCGTCACCTTTAACGTTCCATTGTTGACTAAGTGAAGCAATTCTTCCAAGCTCTTCTCAAACAAGATTGGTTTCTTCATGATCTGAGGTAAGAAGAAGCCGATTACTGATAAGTTACGATTCATAAGTCCTGAGGGATACATTTCGGCTGGGCTGCCGCTTGCGACCCCATACACGACAACACGGCCAAACGACCGCATACAATGAATCGTTTCGTGAAAAATATCCCCGCCTGCCATTTCAAGGGCTACATCTACTCCCTTACCTTCAGTCACTTTCATTATTTCATCAGACCAGTCCGCTTTCGTATAATTAACGCCATAATCTGCCCCTAATTCTTTAGCAGCAGTCAGCTTTTCTTCTGTACTCGCCGTGGCAATAACCTTTCCAGCACCAAAATGTTTCGCCAGCTGAACGGCTAGCGATCCTACACCTCCAGCACCAGCGTGCACCAATACGGTTTCACCTTTTTCAAGACGGCCCATCGTCGTTAACAGGTGGTAGGCAGTCAACCCCTGCAATGGGAGAGCTGCAGCCGTTTCATCGTCAAAATCATCGGGTAATGGAATAAGTGCATTGGCCTTGGCTACAACATATTCCGCGTATCCACCTGATCCAATCAGCGTAACAATTCGTTCGCCAACTTGAAAATGGTCGACACCTTCGCCCACTTCTTCGACTATCCCAGCCACTTCAGCTCCTGGAATGAAAGGAAGGGGAGTTGGTATCACATAGGCACCCTGGCGCCTAGCTGTGTCTGCATAGTTCACACCAATGGCGGTTACCTTGATCAGAACTTCACCGGATCCTGGCTTCGGTTGTTCCACCTCAGCCCTTTGTAACACCTCAGGTCCTCCATATTCTGTAAATTGAACAACCTTCATTGAAATCACCTTACCTTCCTACAAAGACAGGCTTACGCTTATCCTTGAAAGCCTGGATCCCTTCTTTATGATCGTCTGTTTGTGCCATCATCGTTTGCGTCAATCGCTCTTGTTCGAGGATCGTCGCTAAGTCCGATTGATCGGCTTGATCAACAAGCTTTTTCATCATCCCAAGCGCCTGTACCGGTCCTTTAGCTAACTCCAAAGCGTAATTCATCGCTCCCTCTTCCAAATCAGTCAGTGGCATGACACGATTAACCAATCCCCATTCCACTGCCGTTTCTACTGGGATAGGCTCAGCTCTAAATAAAAGTTCCTTCGCACGGTAAGGACCAAGAATTTTTGCTAAAAAGTAATGTCCACCTCCATCTGAAACAAGTCCTACCTGAGCAAAGCTTAATACGAACTTACTCTCTTCAGCTGCGATGATTTGATCACAAGCCAGCGCCAAATTAAATCCTGCTCCCGCTGCATAGCCATGTACGACCGCAACAACAGGCTTTGCCAGGTCCTTTATCATAAGGATAAGTTTGTTCAACTCCCCAACATGCTCATAAAGGTCATTCGCTGTCGCCTTGCCCATGTTTTTGACATCGCCGCCTGCTGAGAAAGAACGTCCGGCACCAGACAATACAACAACCTTGACCTCCGCATTATGTTCCGCTTCACTAAGTGCTTCCTGCAGCCCAGTAATCATTTGATCAGAAAACGCATTCAAACTATCAGGTCTATTTAACACACACGAAAGCACCGGCCCATTCAACGATACACTTAAATGATCATTACTCAAATTTTGCAAAACGATCAGCTCCTTATTAAGATATATAATGCTTTTTCTCAATCATAACATCAGCAATGGCACGATTTCGCTCAATCGTGTCTTCCCATCGATAGCTGCTTAGCAAACCCGCTACATTCATCAGTGCCTTTCTTCGCTCTTCCCCCGTAAGGAGGTTAGAAAGGAGAGAGGTTGATGCCTGATGAACATCCCCTGTCGCCTCTTCGACAACCGTATACGCGAGCTGAGTTTTCAAATCTATTTCTTTATCAGATACCTGAATAGCTTTAATAGTGCGGAGCACGGCTGATTCGCTTGCATAGATCGCAATCGCAAGGTCGGCCAGCTTCATCAGCGTTTCTTGCTCTGATTGGATTGCGTTTCCATACACTCGATAAGCAGCGCCAGCACAAACGAGGTACAGATCTTTGAACAGAGCTACGGCTTCTTGCAATTTTCCTAGAGGCCCTTCAACATTCATGAATTCACCATTCTTCAGCGAATGTTCAGCTTTCTCCATTAACGTTCCTGCATCAAACTCGGCTTTTGCGGCTTTTTTGAAAAAGGTTCCAGGGATCAACAGTCGATTGATTTCGTTCGTACCTTCAAAGATACGGTTGATGCGCGCGTCGCGATACGCTTGCTCAATCGGATATTCTTTAATAAAGCCAGCGCCGCCGTGGAGTTGTAACGACTCGTCTGCGATTTCGTCTAGTGTTTCGGATCCAGTGATCTTAAAAATGGCAGACTCCAGGGCATGCTCGTTCATGGCCTTAGCAATCGCTTTGTGATCGGAGGAATCACTATGTTCTGCTAGTGCTGATTCGATATGGCCTGCTGTACGATAAAGTAAGGATTCGGTTGCATACAGTTTTGCGGCCATATGGGCGAATTTTTCTTTGCTTGCATTGAAGTCGGCAATTGTGCGGCCAAATTGTTTTCGTTCACTCGTGTGTTCTAGTGCTAATTGAAAACAAAATTTTGCTGCCCCTGTTGTAGCAAATCCAAGATTGAAGCGGCCAAGATTAAGCACGTTTAGGGCGATTAGATGTCCTTTTCCAACTTCACCAAGCAGATTGCCAGCAGGAACTTCGCAGTCTTCTAAAACAACGGAACATGTAGATGACCCTTTGATACCCATTTTGTCTTCTTCTGATCCAATCGACAGTCCTTTAAAGTTACGTTCCACAATAAAGGCACTAAAATGTTCCCCGTCCACTTTTGCATAAACAATGAATGTATCTGCAAAAGAGGCATTGGTAATGTAAATTTTCGTACCATTTAAAATATAATGAGTGCCTGCTTCGTTTAACTTGGCCGTCGTTTTGGCTGACAAGGCATCAGATCCCGCTTCTGGTTCAGTTAGGCAATAGGCTCCAATATATTCACCACTCGCAAGCTTTGGAAGGTATCTTTGTTTTTGTTCTTCGGTGCCAAAATACGTTATCGGCAATGTCGCAATACAGGTATGATTTGAATGTGCGACACTGTAGCCACTTGCGTTTCCTAGGGATTCACCGACAATTCCTTTACTGATTTTATCAAGACCAAGGCCGCCATAGGCTTCAGGAATGCTATGACTTAACAGCCCCAACTCGCCAGCCTTCCTCATTTTTTCAGCTACTAATGGAAAATTCCCTGCTTCCAGCTCCTTTCTATACGGGTGTATTTCCCGGGAAATAAATTGTCGAGCCGTGTCAGCAATCATCTTATGCTCTTCACTTCGATCTTCAGGTGTAAACACCGTTTCCAGTGCTATATCCGTAATTAAAAAGTCTCCACCTTTGACACTGTGTTCAACAGAATACATTCACTGTACCCCCTTAATTTGTCCGCTTTCCGGGTCATATTTTGCTATCGTAGATAACAAGCCTTCCTGTGCTATAAATTGAATTTCTTTTTCATCCATGCCTAAATCAACAAGGGTCTGCCCAATTCTAGTGGTGCGGAGTGTTTCAAACGGAGCTGCACATCCCTGATAGAATAGTAACGCGGTTCTCGCCGCATCTGATAGCTCAAAATCTCCTTCTTCTACTAGAAAAGAAACCAAACTACCTGCCCCATAGAAATCCTCCATTGTATAATGTCCACTCGTACCTGAACAAACGAGAACGATCGTATCGTCTTTATGCTCGTTTGCTAAGTGTTGTGCCATTGCCTGATTGTTTAATAGAGAAGAGGCGTATAATGCATCAGCCTGACTTGAACGATTGAGGGCGACCGTGCCATTTGTAGTCGATAAAACGAGATGTTTTCCTGCTACAATAGGCTGTAAAAAGCTGCGCAAGGGATGCTCGAAGCCGTCGATCGTCCTTCCCTTGTCTTCACCTGCCAACACATAAGGCTCATGTAACGATTTCGCTTTTTCACGAGCCTGCGCTTGATCATATACAGCAATGACCGAAGCAGCTCCATCAGCAAGGGCAGCTGTGATCGTAGATGTCGCAAACAGGACATCAAAGACAACGGCTACTTTGCCTTTCATCAGGTCTGGTTGAATGTCTTCCTTTTTAAAAATAACTTGAATATCGCTCATACTTACAACCCAGCCGTTTCTTCTGCATGTTTTATTAAATTATTGACAAACACGTTCATACTGGCAAACCGCGGGTCATTTGTTTGTCCATTTTTGTAGCGGTAATAAATTTGTTGAATGATTCCGGCTAGTTTGAAGTAGGCAAAGGTCACATACACATTGATATTTGTAAGATCACGGCCGCTTCTAGCCGCATATGCTTCAATAAATTCATCACGCGTATAAAATCCCTCATAAACGGTGAGCGGTTTTTTACCAAGTCCTGTTTTTAGAAGTTCAGGGTCATCCTTTTCAATCCAATAGCTCATCGCTGCTCCGAGGTCGGCAAGCGGGTCACCCACTGTAGTCATTTCCCAATCAAATAACCCAACCATATTTGCCTGTTCATCAAACATCGCATTGTTTAATTTGTAGTCATAATGAATAATTGATGCTTGATCAGAGACGGGAATATGGTCCACCAACCATTTTTTCAATCGTTCGCCACTGACAACATCATCTGTTCGTGCTTTCTCATAACGCTTAATCCATCCGTGAATTTGCCGCTCCATAAACCCTTCAGGCTTCACCATATTTTTAAGGTCGGTGGTTGTATAATCGATAGCATGCAATTCAACCAATCGATCAACCATGGTGTCAGAAAGGGTTCTACCTAATTCAGCCGTCTGTTCTATCCCATCCGGAAATTTGGTGTCAAAAGTCAGTCCATGGCGCCGTTCCATAACAAAAAAGGGCCGTCCAAGCAGGTCGCCTTTTTCAAATACATATGGCTTTGGAGCTAGCGGAAATACTGGATGAATCGCTTTGAGAACCTGATATTCACGTTCCATATCATGGGCTTTTGGTGCAACGGGCCCCATTGGCGGACGCCGTAATACGGCTTCCCAGTCTCCGATGGTGAGCTCATAGGTTAAATTTGAATGCCCTGCCCCAAATTGTCTTACTTCGAGTTCTTCGTCTGGTAAATTAGCAACCTCATTACGTAAAAAAGGTTCGATTTTGCCTACATCTAACTCTTCCCCTTTACGAACTTCACGCGTATCTTTCGTTTGTACGATAAGGACACCTCCTAATTAGCTGCCAACTGATAAGTTTCCAGCTGCTTTCTCATATCACCTGTCAAGGGAGCACTCTTTTGCTGAGCAAAATCAAACTGGACGATCACACTGGATCCTTTAGCTACGAGCTCTCCTGAATCCTTTTCATACATTTCCTGCTCCAAATGAAAGCTTGAATTGCCAACCTTAGTTACACCACTCTTAATGACAAGGGTTTGGTTAAAATAAACCTGTTTTAAAAAGTCACACTTAATCGAGGCAAGAATAAAATTCCAATCCTCTTTTACTAATCCTAAGTCACTAAAAAAACGAATTCTCGCATCCTCCATATAGACAAAAAAGTTGTTATTATTCACATGTCCTAGTAAATCGGTTTCACAAAATCGTACCCATATTTCAATCTGATGCATCTTCATCGCCCCTTATCTGCTCTTCACTTTGTTGTTGTACGTATAAAAGCCTTTGCCCGTCTTCCTGCCAAACTCCCCTGCCTCCACTTTTTTCACAAGTGTTTCTGACGGTTTATCCTCAGGGTCACCTGTTTCTGCATAGCGCTGTTGCATCACATAATAGCCAACATCAATGCCTGATAGATCCATCAATTCAAATGGCCCAATCGGATGACTTAAAGCCTTACGGGTAATTTTGTCAATATCTTTGAAGTCAGCATATCCTCCCTCATATAAAGCCATCGCTTCCTTCTGGATTGCAAATAGGATTCGATTCGCAATAAAACCGGAAATTTCTTTTTGTAAAAGAACGGCTGTACGATTCATTTGTTCACATACGTCCATAGCCAGCACAGCTGCTTCTTCAGAGGTATGGTCCCCTTTAACGACTTCCACACAATCCATTACAAGCGGCGGGAAGAAGAAGTGCATGTTGCAGACTTTCTCAGGCCGAGACGTAGCATCAGCGATTAAGGAGCTGACTATTGTTGATGAATTTGTGGCAAGCACCGCATGTTTCGGCGCAATTTCATCGACGCGCGCGAACACTTCACGCTTCACCTTTAACTTTTCAACAACAGCTTCAATGACAAGATCCGCTTCACTTGCTGCTTCTTTCAAATCGGTCGTAAACATGATGCGCTCAAAGGCCTCATCCCGCGACCTAGCGGTGATTTTCTCTTTTTGGACCCATCTCTGCATAATTTCAGTCAATTTCTTTTTCGCCTGATCAAGTGAATCTTGACTCATGTCTTGTACACTCGTTTGAAATCCAGCTAACGCACTAAGCATCGCAATTTGATGCCCCATTGAACCTGCCCCAATAACCGTTACGTGTTTAACCGTCATTTTATTCCTCCTCTGTTCCTTATAAAAAACATTTTTCAATAAAAACTTTTCTCAATTTAACAGGAAGCATGCATCCCACCGTCTACGACTAATACGTCGCCTGTTACATAGTTTGAAGCTCTAGAAGCTAGGAACAAAGCAGCTCCTTTTAAGTCTTCCTCTGTCCCAAAACGGCCGGAAGGCGTCCGATCAAGAATCAAATCCCCACCCTGTTCAAGCAAGCCTTTAGACATTTTCGTTGGAAAGAATCCAGGGGCTAGCGCATTCACCTGAATATTTTTCGGTCCCCACTTTACTGCCAAATCTTTCGTGAATGTAATGACAGCGCCTTTGCTAGCATTGTATCCGACCGTATCCATGAACTCAGGATCAGTACCACCAAGACCGGCTACAGACGCGATGTTAATGATCTTTCCAGACTCTTGCTTCACCATTACCTCCCCCACTTTTTGCGACATTAGGAAGGTTCCTGTTACATTGACATTCATAACCTTTTGAAAAGCCTCAAGAGGCATCTCAAGTGTTGGAGCCCCCCATGATGCTCCACTATTGTTGACGAGAATATCAATGGAACCAAACTCCTCAACTGTACGATCAACAATATGTTGTATATCCTCAGGGTTGGTCACATCGCAGGCAAGGGCCAGTGTCCTTACACCAAGATCTTTTTTAAGACGGTCTGCCACCTCAACGCAAGCTTGCTTTTTTCGCGAACACAACACGACGTTAGCACCAGCCTCGGCCAGCCCTTCCGCGATTTGTTCACCAAGGCCGCGTCCGCCTCCAGTCACAATCGCCGTTTTGCCAGTAAGATCAAACAACTCTTTCACGTGCATTGTTCTCACTCCTTATATTTAGTTAACTCAAGCTTAGCCACTTGTCTTCTGTGAACCTCATCTGGACCATCCGCTAACCTTAGTGTCCTTGAATTTGCCCATTGGGCGGCTAGAGTGAAGTCATCACTACCACCTGCTGCACCATGTGCTTGAATCGCACGATCGATTACTCTCAGCGCCATATTAGGTGCTACAGCCTTAATCCATCGCGATTTCCGTTTTCGCTTTTTTATCACCGACCGTATCCATCATGTACGCTGCCTTAAGTGTAAGCAGCCGTGCTTGTTCTAGTTCAATACGGGAGTCAGCAATCCATTCCTGAACGACGCCTTGATCAGCTAACGGCTTGTGGAATGCGGCTCTAGTTTGAACGCGCTTACACAAATCGTCAAGAGCCCTCTCTGCTGCACCTATTAGACGCATACAGTCGTGAATTCTCCCTGGTCCTAGTAGCCTTCCTTGAGCAATCACAAACCCCTTCCTCTCATCCCAAATAATATTGGAAACAGGTACACGAACATTTTCAAAATCGACCTCCCCATGTCCATGTGGAGCGTCGTCATAGCCAAAAACCGGAAATAATCGTTTGACGGAAACACCCGGTGTATCCAATGGGACAAGAATCATAGACTGCTGCTCATGTCTTGCTGCCTCAGGATCTATTTTTCCAATGAAGATAGCAATCTCACATCGAGGATCTCCCACCCCTGAGGACCATTTACGTCCATTAATGACGTACTCATCTCCATCACGTTCAATCCTTATCTGGATATTCGTTGCGTCGGAGGAAGCAACATCATGTTCCATCATCGAAAAACATAAGCGAATCTCCCCATTCAAAAGCGGCTTCAGACATCTTTCCTTTTGCTGCTCTGTCCCATAACGTGTCAGTACTTTCATATTTCCTGTATCAAAACTTGCAATTAAATATTTCAGGAGCAATCAGTGAGCGCCCCATAATTTCACAAAGGGCAGCATACTCTAAGTTCGTTAATCCGGCTCCATATGTATCATCAGGATGAAACAAATTCTACAGCCCCTGGTCCTTTGCTTTTTTCAATTCCTCGACTATGGAAGGGGCCTCAGACCACCCTGATTCCTGAGCGTTCAGCTGCTCTTCAAAACTTGTTCATAGGATAAACATATTCATCCATAAAGTCCTTCAGTTTCTTTTGATAGCTTTTCACTTTATCCGTATAATCAAAGTTCATACCTTTTCTCCTCTCAAACATACCATCTAGTATGTATTTTCCATTTTATATCGACAATTCTGAAAATTCAAGCCAAACGGTGAATGTTCATTCATTTTCCTTGAATTATTAAACCCCCAGTTCAAGGAACTGAGGGTTTGATAATAGCAACAATTGATGGTTTTGTATTAATCATTAACATTCTTTTTAGCCAAGGCTGAACGGTCAGGAGCCATAGGCGGCTGTTCCATCCAGCCGTGCTTGATCAAAAGATTTGCGCCATCCTCGGCATACTTGCCAATATCCGTTATCAATCTTCCATATTGGAGAGCTAAATCCCTTCTTTGGACGACGGACAAACCAGCTCCATAAAATCCCATTGCCGCAGACACTAATATTACAACATGATACAACATAAGCTTATCTGAAAAAGGTGGTACAATGGAATTAGAAACTTCCGATTCCCATCTCTTTGGTACAGGCAGATTTTCTTCCGATAGAATATTGTTTAATATCTTCACCTGTTTTTTACAAAGAGTTGCCCCTCTTTGAAAATATTTGCGGAGTTCTTTAGATTGAGCGACTTGACTGAATGCAATTTCTAATACAACTTTGACTATCGTCTTTTGATTATTAAAATAGAGCCCGGTTATTTCTGTTGCATTCAAAGGCCTACGTTTACCAAACCATCCCGTTAAGTAACTTTGACTTTTCACAAAATCAATCCCGTCTGGAGCGGGAATGTTTGGAGGCTTACTGAAAATTCCTTTATCTAACATCACACTTAATATTCGGTCATATAGTTCCATTGTTTCAGAATTACACTGAGTAAAATAGCTTCTCTGATCTGCCCGCACTGAATTTCCGAGAGAACCTGCATAGCCAGTTAAGCCATGGAGGGTCATGACATACATATAAACCAATAATAAAGAATCCGAGAATAACGGAGGGGCGTTTACATTTACATCTTCTTTGGTAAAACCCTTAGGTACGGGATACCCATCTTCTTTTAGAAAAGCAGTTATTTTATCAATATGGGATTGAGATAAACCTAATGCAAATTCAAGAATATTACGAACATCTTTATCCTTTACATATTCTAATGAGTGGTTTACAAAACAAATAGACATACTGTCACTCATAAATTGAGTCCAAAGACTTGCTAGTTCAGAGGAGGAGAGCCGTCCGTTATTCTTTTGATCCATAATTATTAACACCACCAGGAAGTAATTTTTCACCGTTAAGATTACTTTAACATTCAGGTTTATAGCTTAACCAAACTGAACGGACATATGTATATAGTGGTATATAGGATTGGTTACACTCCCCCTGCTCTTCCGATTAAAACAGTCTCTCCTTCTCATGAGTGAAATAACTCCAATCTGGTAGAATAACGTAACTTCTGCACAAAAAAAGTCCCCCCTGCCAGGGTGAACTTCATTGATTTTTGCCTGATATTAATTGGTGTTAAGATAGGTTCTTTTTCCCCACCACACACCAGGAAGAACTAGAACAGCGAGTGAAATCACTCCTATCCAGCCCCAACGACTCCATAAAAGGCCTGTAATCGTGCCACCTCCTGAGACTCCAACGTAATAGCTAACGAGGTAAAGGCTTGAAGCCCCTCCCTTGTGATGAGTTGCCTGCTGATTAACCAGCCATGCCATCATCGAATGAATCACGAAGAAGCCTAGACACATGAGTATGAGTCCAGTATATACTAGTGACACAGCCGGTAATATCGTTACGGCTATACCTGTCAGCATCACCGCTGCACTAATCATAATAATCTTACTTAAATCAAAGGTAAGAGACAACTTACTGGCAAGAGGTGAACCGACCAGCCCCATCCCGTAAGCAAAATAAGCTACCGTAATAGTCCCAATTGACAAGTAATAAGGCTCACCCATTAAATAAAACGGCAAATAGGTCCAAACCCCTGTAAACGCCAACTGAATCACAACACCCATATAAAAAGCTGGAATGAGATTCCTATTTTTTAAGTGAACAAACATCATCGATAGATCTTCTTTAACTGGCAGTTGGCTAGGTTCGAAACGTTTAGATTTTGGTAATAAAAATAAAAATGTTAAGAAAAAGACTGTTTCTATTGCAAACAAGAACCATATGGCTGTTTGCCAGGAAGTCTGCTCTGTCAGGTAACCTACAAATACCCTGCCAAACATGCCGCCAACAGCATTACTGGCAATATAAAATGAGATCCCTATCCGAACACTTCGCTGTTCAAACTCTTCGCCGATATAAGCAATCGCAGCTGCAGGAAGTCCGGCAGCAAAAAAGCCCTGGATAAAACGTAAAATTAAAATCATTGTAAAAGACTCTAAAAAAGGGATAATCAGCAACGGGATAATGGAAAGAAGAATCGTTCCTTTCATTAAGGCTACTCTTCCCCATCTATCAGACATGAGCCCAAAAAATAATAAACCTAAAATCAAAGAAAAAATCGTTAAAGATAACAGCAAGCTAGATACAGTTGCGTTCACATCAAACTCTTCAACAAATTGAGGTAGAATCGGCTGCACCATGTATATATTGGAGAAAGTCATGAAGGAGGCGATCGTTAGCGCCACTATGGCCATCCAAAAGGTTTTATCCTTTGGTGTATACCCGGTTTCACCTTTGATATCATGTTCTGCTTTTGCCACAAGAACCACTTCCTATTTCACAATAAACTCTGTTTATCCGATTATGTAAGCATAAAAAATAACTCTCATTCGTATCTTGTCTACACTTGAGAGATACTGTTTCAACTGTATGATTAACTGCTTAATGCCCTGTTTAGTGTAAAGCCACTAATAGTAACTCTTCGAATAGTATAACTTATTTTACCTGAAACAAAAATAAGTATGCTTTGACTAAGATTTAACTAGTTTGTAAAGGCGAACTATGCTTCCGCAAGCAATGATCAAACCGATTAACATGTAAAATACCCCATTGCTTGTTTCAAAATCATTCATTGTATATACAACAATAACACCCATTGCAACGGCGAGAATAAAAAGATTGAAAATAAAGTAAAATTTCTTAAATCCCTTTAATTCGCTCATTATATCCCATCCTACCCTAAGAAAAAGTTACCTTTATATCATAAGAATACAAGAAGAAAGGCGCTACTCAAAGGAATGAATCGCATCAGCTTTGTTGGAAGCAAAATAGCTATATAATTTCCCAATGAAAGCATCAATATCAGTCGTTGGCTGCCTTCGATCAAAATTTTCACAAATGCAGACCGTTGTTTAGTTATTGAGTTGTGATGATCCACTGCATTTCGGAAGCCTGTTAAGATTACTACCTATTATAGGATGAACAGGTGAAGGAACTCTCAAAACTGCACTCCTTCTGTGCATAATCATTCTAAATCTGGGCATAATACAGCAGGACTAAAGTTTAAGGAGCTGAATACCTATGGAGCATAACAAAGTCACTGACCTACAGGCGTTAGGACAAGAAGCCTACGCCGACCTAGAGGATATATCAAAAGCCATGAGTCAGCTACAGGCAGGGTATAGCAAGGACATACTAGAGCAAAAAAAACAACTCAAGCTAGATGTATTGAAAGCTGTAGGTACTGAGTTAGATAGATATAAGACCTAGAAATAAGGGGCTTAAACAGCCTCCCTAACTTTGGTTATCACTAAAAGTCCTAACATGGAATCATTATTTGTTTGGGTTATTAGCGCGAGATACCTGTTTTCCTTCATCTCACACACACTTAGATACCACCCTACAGCCTACTAGCATTTACGCGCTATCAGCTAATTTTCAGGTTAACCCTATCCTCAAGGAGGGGAAACTGAATAACTATCATCTATACCCTGTTGCTTCATCGTATTTCCCAACATCATTTAGTCTCCTTCTCACGCTTCATATCGGTCTCACATACAAGGAACATCAGCATTTCCTCTAAAACCGGATATAAATGGACTGTTCAAGCTAAAAAAGGGGGGGATAAAATGACCTTTTTACTTATAACTGTAGCTATATTCCATTTAACAGCTATTTTTGTCCGTAAAAGAGTGACATGGATAGACATCTATGGCACAGTTCTTTTCACCATCTCTTTCCAACTTATTGTAGACACTTACCTTGATCTTAAATATAATCTATATGGCTATTTTGACAAAGGGGCAGACTTTGAGACGCTTATCTTCATTTTTGGTATATATCCAGTAGTAAACATACTTGTTGTAAACTTTTTCCCAAACACTAAGGGATTAGTTACAAAAATCATATACATATTAGCTTGGTCAATCTTCTCAGTGGCTTACGAATTTTTACTTTTGTGGAATGGGATTTTCTATCATAGTGATCAATGGCATATTTGGTACTCTGGACTAATCTACCCTTTCCTCATCATTATTTTATTACTCAATTTGAAACTGATTAACTTTATAAAAAAATAGTTCACTGAAAAATTTTTCCATAGTAGTCCAGTGATATTAGATAATAAAAAAGCTGTTTCAAAAGGAAGGTTACTCCGTTTTGAAACAGCCCATTTTATAGCCAGTAACTTCATTATTAGGAAAGTTCCCAAGCGCTTGAATCTTATTTACTACTGCTTAATGTTGGTACACCATCTCGTACAGCAATGAATTCGGGACGTTTCTTCCCTCCTGAATATGGCTCAACAAGTTGGTTTTCCACGCTATTATAAACCATGAATAAGTTATTACGGCTATACGGTGTAATATTGCCGTTTGACCCGTGCATGGTATTACTTTCAAATAAAGTGATAGAGCCTGCTGCTCCCGTTGGTACGGAAATGCCGCCGCCTTGATCAGCAAGCCATCTCAAGCTATCATGATCGGGAATTCCAAGCTTTTGTTTTTTCAAGGATTCCTTATAGTTGTTGTCCGGTGTTTCCCCTACGCAGCTGACATAGTAGTTATGGGACCCAGGTATTAGCATTAAAGGCCCGTTGAATGTATAGTTATCGGACAAGGCAATTGATAAACTGACCCCTCTCATCCGCGGCATTCCGTCCTCTACATGCCATGTTTCAAAATCAGAATGCCAATCAAACTCTTTTCCTGTGAAACCTGGTTTATAATTGATTCGGGATTGATGAATATAAACATCACTTCCAAGAAGATGGTTTACGATATCAAGCAGACGTTGATCGTTTGCTACTTTATTAAAGTAGTCGTCATCCTGATGAACGTGAAAAATCGATCTAATTTCATCACTTTGAGGCTCACGAATCACTTTGTCTGAACTCACACCCCCACTGGAATCCTGAAGTTCGAAAATACCTTTCTGCATTTCAGATACTTCCTGTTTAGAGAAGAAATTCTCAATTTGTAAAAAGCCATTTTCCTCATAGAAATCAAGCTGTTCCTCTGAAATAGGGGCTAGACTATCTTTGGATCGATCTGTGTGAATCACAGGATCCTTTCGTTTCATAATCTCCGGCCTGTTATTTTTTCTTGAAGGATAAAGGTCTTTCATTAAAAAAACACTCCTTGTCAAAAAATGATATCTTCGAAGCCGATTTCCTGGTTGTGCTATTATTACTGGCTTTCATATGGGAACTTTCCTACGTACAGAACCCATACCCACCTGAAATAATGCTAAACACTACCTTATAGAAAAAGTTTTTAAAAAGGAGTAAAGCTTTGAATAACACAAAATAATGGAGTAAATAACTGATACTATCCATAGAAAGCTTTTGTAGAATCCTCATTGTTTCTCACCGTGTTTAATGAGGTTTATTTGATGTGGTAGCCGACATTACCCCTTTAGCTACTGCACAACAGACTTTAGGTTCCACGGGATTCTATAATTGTCAATGTAACACTAAAAATGAAGCTGGGGTCTATTTTATTTATTATTTAATGCCATGGCTTCCTGTAACAAAGCGATGTACAAGTCTGGCCGAATATCCACTTCTTTCTTTACTCTTATATGACGCATCCTTTTCCCTTCTCCTTCAAGCAAGCCTTCCTTTATCTGTAAGTTCTGCACCTCGGTAGAAACCTAGGTTAACATGGCTTTTAGCGGGTTGGATATAGCAGATCAACCCATCTTGTGAATAACTAGGCATCAACCACTTGAATTCCTCAACTATCTCTTACGAGGACTCAAATATAAGCATTCTCAGATTCCTAGCTGCTTCTTCATATGAGTGGGAAGCTTTTCAATGAATTGATCAGCCTTTTTATTCTTTGGAAAATGTTGAATCTTTTAAATCAAATGCCGTTGTAACATGACAAATAGATACAACGATCTTTTCATTTAAACAAAAAGAAACCCTGCCCCCGGGTAAGGAAGCAAGGTTAACAACGTTAGACTGTCCGCCCTACATATTCATCTAAATCGATCTTAGACTTTTCAGCGAGCAATTTACCTAAGCTTTCATCAGCCTGATAAAAGTTAGCGATCGCTCGACCTACGATGTTACGGTCTTTAATCTGGTCAAAATCACCAAGAAGGTTTCGGACTAATGCATCCTTCTTGTCCTGGTCGTAGCTTCTATAAATACGTCCAGCTTGACCGTAGTAGTTGGGTTTATCAATGATGGAACGCTCGATTTCACCGCTTAACGGCTGGGCAGGCTCTTCATACCCTTCGACAGGTGCTGGTTCACCCTCGGCACTGTTAGGTTCATAGTTTGTATGGCTGATTCCGGTATTCCGTGCCATGAAACCTTCCTGTTGATTATTACTCACATCAACTTTCGGTCGATTAATAGGCAGTTGCTGGTAGTTTGGTCCAACACGGTGACGCTGCGTATCAGAATATGAGAATAAACGACCTTGGAGCAGTTGGTCTTCAGAAGGCATCATACCAGGTACGAGTACACCTGGGTTAAAGCCAACTTGCTCTGTCTCTTCAAAGAAGTTATCGACATTTTTATTTAATGTCATTGTGCCAACAAACTCCCACGGTACATCCTCTTCCAACCAGTCCTTCGTCGCATCAAGAGGATTAAAGTCAAAGTCATCCAATTCGTCAGGACGAAGAACCTGAACATACAGATCCCATTCTGGATAATCTCCTTCTTCAATGGCATTATACAAATCCACGGTTGCATGGTTAAAGTCTTTACCTTGTACCTCCTGAGCTGCATCGGGAGTTAAGTTTTTAATCCCTTGCTTCGTTACCCAGCGAAGTTTAATATAGAACGTTTCTCCTTGCTCGTTATACCACTTGAAGGAATGGACACTTGAACCACGCATATTGCGGTACGTCGCCGGAATTCCTTCATCTGTAAATAAATGAAGCATCATGTTCGTTGATTCGGGTGAC
Source organism: Halobacillus amylolyticus (assembly GCF_022921115.1). Lineage (NCBI taxonomy): Bacteria > Bacillati > Bacillota > Bacilli > Caryophanales > Bacillaceae > Halobacillus > Halobacillus amylolyticus. Next base: position 1,592,402 of record NZ_CP095075.1, read on the forward strand.
AAGGACATAAAGTCCCAATATCGTGCAGGATCTTGAACGTTTGTCACCGGATTCGGTTTTAAGGAATGAATCACATCAGGGAATTTAATGGCATCACGAATAAAGAATATTGGAAGCGTGTTCCCAACGAAATCATAGTTCCCTTCATCTGTGTAGAATTTAACAGAAAAACCACGAGGATCACGCGCTGTTTCTGGAGAATGTTTTCCGTGAATGACAGTTGAAAAACGGGTGAAAACGGGTGTTTCTTTTCCCTCTTCCTGTAGAAATTCGGCTTTTGTATATTTCTTCATACTATTCTTCGTTACAAAGACGCCGTGCGCTCCTGCACCACGAGCATGAACGACACGTTCAGGAATTCGCTCACGATCAAAATGGGCGATCTTCTCTATCATTTGGTAGTCTTCCATAAGAATAGGACCATTTCTACCTGCTGTTTTAGAATTTTGGTTGTCAGAAATAGGTACACCTTGGTTGGTTGTCATCCGTTTACGATTGTTTTTATCAGACATAATACCCTCTCTTTCCAAATAAGTAATAGATGCAAATTCATAGTAAGCAATGGAATCCGTGCTTACTTTTCCTTTACCCTAATGCTTTACCCCTAAGAATAATCCTCAAACTTGTTTTTAATAATTATCATCTAAAAATCTATAAAAAGATTGTAGAAATTTAGGCCATGCATTGTTATGGCCGATATTTTTCTTGTGTAAGAGAAATTGCACGTTTATTTTTAGCCTAAATTATTGTTATCTCAATCTTTTTACGCTTTGTTATAGATTTTAACAAAATAAGTCTATATAACTATTTTTTCGTCACAAATCCGTAACAATCAACAGTTTTTCAAATCTTTTGATGCATAATTTTGGAGAGTAATTGTTTAAGAGAAACGTGGGTGGGTATATCCAAAATGTAAACGGATAACATTTAAAATTATTTCGGGGAGGTGTCTTTGAAAAAGTCCCACGTCAATCAGCATCACCCTAACAGATTCACCTACATATCAGACATCAAAAGGGAAACTTATCTTAGGAGGAATTATTGATGAATTTTAAAAAAGCGTTACTCGCCATCCCGTTAAGTGCCTCATTATTAGTACCTAGTGGACTCGCATTTGCTGATTATAGTCAGCCAGCCATGCCGACAGTTGAAACCCCAGCTGTTGAACTGAGAGCAGATCTTGATCGAATGTTCTCTGAGCATGCCTACCTTGCAATTACGACAATGAGAAAAGCAGCAAATGGTGAGGAGGATTTTAAAGCAGTTTCCGAAGCCCTAAAAGGAAATACTGAAGACCTCACCAACGCTATTGCTTCTGTTTATGGCGAAGAAGCTGGGCAAAAATTTAATGATTTATGGAGCAGCCACATTGGTTATTTCGTTGATTATGTAAAAGCTACTGCTGCCGGAGATGAAGAAGCTAAGCAAGCAGCATTAGATGAACTTGATCAATATAGACAGGATTTCTCCACATTTATTTCTGGTGCAACAGAAGGAGCTATTCCTGCTGAGGCACTTGCAAGCGGCCTGCAAACCCATGTAAATCAATTAATTACCGCATTTGATGCTTATGTTGCTGAAGATTACGATAAAGCATTTATGACGCAAAGTGATGCAATGGAACATTTGTTCATGACAAGTAAAGGATTGTCAAAGGCAATTGTAAATCAGTTCCCTGAGAAGTTTGAAAACACGAAAGCTGTAACAAATGCTGCGAACTTACGCAGTGACTTGAACTTCCTGCTTTCTGAACATTTCGCCCTTGCACAGCAAGCGATGCAGAACGGAATTGATGGGGATCCAGAATTTAAAGCTAACGTAAGTGTTCTTACACAAAATACGGAAGAGCTATCCCAAGCCATTGCTTCCGTTTATGGTGAAGAATCTGGGCAACAATTCAAGGCTTTCTGGAGTGAACACATTGGTTATTTTGTTGACTATGTAAACGCTACTGCAAATAATGATGAAGCAGCGAAGGAGGAAGCTCTGAACAATTTAGATGATTACCGTAAGAATTTCTCTGAATTCATGGCTACAGCTACAGAAGGCGGCGTACCAGCTGATGGTCTAGCTGCAGCTCTGCAAACACACGTAAATCAACTAATTGGTGCATTTGATAGCTATGTCGCTGAAGATTATACTGAAACATGGAACACAGCACGTGAAGGATATGCACATATGTATGGTGCTGCTAAACTATTCAGCTCTGCTATAGTTACACAGTTCCCAGAGAAATTTGCGGGAATGCCTGAAATGCCTGAAACAGGTATGGGCGGTATGAGTGATAACGGAAGCATGAACTGGGTCCTATGGGGACTGCCGCTTCTACTTCTCACCTCTCTATTCGTTGTCCGCAAACGAACAGCTAGTCAACAATAAACATTAAAAGCATTTTTGTTAAGGAGTTGTCTGAAAGCTGGACAGCTCCCTTAACATACATACGGAGGTTGATAGGCAATGGATTATTTTCTAAAAAAAGGCTTTATCCTATACTTTATTCTATTAATCTGCACCATAAGCGGGAGCACAGCCATAGCTGCACCTAACCTTGCATCTGATGACTTCATCCCCTATCGTACACATAGTGATAAACCCATGCCTAGTTTAAAAGCATCCACAGTTGAAGTCCCTGAATATAGTCCTGAAACAACATCCTTTCAAACATTTTCAGGAGTGAAACCTGTTTCCATCGCCATCCCCGCTATCAATATAGAGGCGCCCGTTGAAAATGTGGGACATCTTGAGAATGGGGAAATGGGTGTACCTAGTAACATTCATACAATCGGGTGGTACAAACACGGCGCTAAACCTGGCGAAAGCGGCAATGCCGTCATGGCCGGACATGTCGATGGCAAAGCTGGACCTGGTGCCTTTTATTTTTTAAAAAAATTAGAGAAGGATGACAGGATATTTGTAACAGGGAAAGATGGAAGGAAATTAGAGTTCCGCGTGACCTCTAAACAATCCTACGATCCGGCTCACGCGCCATTGGAAGTTATTTTTGGCTATACGAGCAACAATCAACTGAACTTGATAACGTGTACGGGCGCTTTTAACTATGAGACGGGGAGTTATGTAGACCGCCTCGTTGTCTACACAGAACTAGTAAACCCAGACTAAGAACTTTTATTTAAAGAAAGTTCTTAGTCTGGATTTTCACTATAAAAATATACAGATTCCTTTCGAAACTATGCATAACCGTAGTTTTATTTCTTCTGTAGTACAAAGCCAATATCAGCTAAAGCCCCTTCTAGATTTGCTTTTCTTTTAACACCTTCAAATGTAATATTAAATTCCACAGCCTTTTTTGATAATTCGGGTCCTATCCCGGTTAAAATCGTTTCAATCCCTACCACATTAAGTAAATACACAAGCTTTTGTAAAAATGAATGAACGGTTTGATCTATATCTAAAACACCAGATAAATCGATAACCAGATGATCAAGATCGTATTTCTGACTCTTTGCTAAAACTGATTGAAGCATGTTCTCCGTACGTCCCTCTGTTATATGGCCTAGTATCGGTAAAACACCTACGCCTTCTGTGATAGGTACAAGGGGTGAGGATAATTCTTCTATTTGATCGTTGGCAAACTCAAGCTCTAATACATATGTAATCAGTGATGCCATGACTTGGAACAACTCTAAATGCTCCTCAGAGTATTCAAAAGGCTGCTTGTCCAGACCGCAGATTGTCCCGTAATTATTTCCATTATTCAAGTAGATCGGAATACCGATGAAGCTTCCTCCGCCTAAATCTTTCGTTACGTTTAACTCCCTCGTTAATTCATGGTCAGCAATATTTGATATGGTTAAAGGTTCCATGCCATGTGTCACACTAAGTTTGCAGAAGGTGTCCTCAAAGGGTAAAGAGCTCCCCTCCGTTACCAATTCATCGGCCTGATTATAGACTTTGAGAATATGATTTGTTGCGCCATCATTCTTCGCAATAAAAAGTGTATTAATGCCAATAAATTGACTCATTAAATGTAAAATATGTGTAGCTGCATCATCGAAGTTTTCGAACGAGTGAATCTTTATATCCTGGGCTTCTAATACTCGCCTATCCATGCCACGCCCACTCCCTTTTTCATTATAACCTTTTATAAGTATAACATGAAAAATATTACAGTATGGTCAAACACATAGTGTATAACAAGTCATTTTGTAAGACATCTCTTTTCCAACCGTGATAGACTGTTCATGTTCACTGAAGGAATCATGCATTCCACAATTGACCAAGGAGATGAAGAACATGAGTAAACCCTCAATAATTTTTGACAACTATACATTACCATCAGGTGTCGAATTAAAAAATCGCGTGCTTATGGCACCAATGACAAACTTTCTTTCCAATGAAGATGGATCCGTTTCAAGGAAAGAACTAGATTATTATATGCGTCGTTCTGGCGGTGTTGGTGCAGTAATTACAGCTTGCGCAAACGTGAATGCCCACGGGAAAGGCTTCGAAGGTGAGATCGGTGTGGATCGTGATGAACTCACCGCCGGATTAAGTATGTTAGCTGACGGGATTCATGAAAAAGGAGCCAAGGCCATTTTGCAAATTTATCACGGTGGACGGATGTGCCCTCCTCACCTTGTGCCTAATGAAGACATTGTCAGTGCGAGTGCAGTTCCGGCCGAACGAGAAAATGCAAAAACCCCGCGCGAAATGACGGAGGAAGAAATTCAGCAGACCATTCTCGATTTCGGTGAAGCGACACGTCGTGCAATTGAAGCAGGTTTTGATGGAGTAGAAATTCATGGGGCAAACACCTATTTGCTGCAGCAGTTCTTTTCACCACACTCCAATCGCCGCGGAGATCAATGGGGCGGCAATGTTCGTGAACGCATGAATTTCCCGCTGGCTGTGATTGAAACGGTCAAATCGACCGTAGCCAATCGTGCTACAGAACCATTTATCATCGGCTACCGTCTCTCCCCGGAGGAAAGAGAAGAGCCAGGCATTACAATCGACGATACCTTACAGTTTGTTGATGTACTTGCCGGACAAGGGTTGGACTATTTGCATATCTCCCTGTCTCAATTTAACCAAAGCTCGATGAGAGATAAAAGTGCTGCCACCCCTGTGATCGAACTGATACAGGAACGTGTCGGGAATAGTATCCCAGTTATGGGTGTGGGATCCCTTATTACTCCAGAGGATATTGAGAAATCGTTAGCGACTGTTCCACTTGTCTCCCTTGGCCGCGAGCTACTAGTAGAGCCGGACTGGGTAGAAAAAGTTGAAAACAATAAAGACATCCGTAAAGCGATGAAGTTAACGCAAAAAGAGGATCTTCTTATTCCTGAACCGATGTGGACAAATATCCTAAGTGTTCCAAATTGGATCCCTGTTGATAAAGAAGAATAAAAGAGATAAGCCCGAAAGTTCGTAAGCTTTCGGGCTCCCCTTTCCTAAAGCAAATCAACGTCAGAATTCTCATCATGTTCCAGCGAACCTTCCAATAAAATTGCCATCACTCGCGGGATCACCCCTCAAACTCTCCGTCACAATTTTATCCTCTAGCAACCCCCTTTTTACAACACAGATTGCATCATCAAACCATTGAAGGATTTTCCTGACAAATCTTATAGGAGTGATTTTTTGAAAAAACGAACCAAAACGTTGACACACAGCCAACTTGAGACATTACTTAATCGCTTGCTCCCGGCTCATTTTAAACGAAGCGACGTCGAAGCACAGTTTTTAAAACAGTCGGCCGGCCACTTCGGGGAATCCACTGCCGACCACTACCTCAAATACCTTCCTCACGACCGTTACCACGTTATTCAAGACCTTCGTCTCTTTGATGGAATCCAGTATTTTCAAATCGATGCATTGATCATCTGTACCGAATTCCTCCTCATTCTTGAGGTGAAGAACTATAAAGGAAAACTCATTTTCGACTTTGAACATAACCAGCTTTTTCGCGAACACAATGGTCCAAAAGATATTTTCGCCGATCCCTTCTTACAAGTCGAGCACCAGGAGATTCAGCTTGAACGCTGGCTCGATCAGTTTAACTTCCCCGCCCTGCCCATCCAATCCTTCGTCGTCGTAGCAAACCCCAACACAATTATTAAAACCCACGGCCGTGATCCTCTACGATTAAAGCACCGAATCGTCCGTGCTAAAAAACTGTATACCATGATCGAAACCACAAGAGCCCAATTCAGTCAGAGCATGTTGGCACCGGAACAATTAAACGAATTGGTTTATCTCCTCCAAAAAGAAAATACCCCTTATCGAGGAGGATCAATTCTTGAACGCTTCGATCTCACGGTTGATGACCTGATCATGGGCGTGCAATGTTCGAAATGCCGCACTTATCCCATGTCTCGAAAGCGTGATCACTGGTGCTGTTTGACGTGCGGATTTAAATCTGGGGATGCTCACTTGAAAACGCTACGGGATTACCAGCTATTAATTGCTGATGAGATTACCAATTCTGAATTTAGAAGGTTTGCTTGTTTATCTTCCAGAAAAGTTGCCTGGAAGTTGCTTTCAGAAACTTGTGCCCAGCAATCCGGTCAGACGAAAGACCGAAAATATGTTCTCGATTTCGTTTAGGGAACAAACAATCGGAGTTAGAGAACAATCCTCTCGAGAAAGTGAACAATCACGTTGAGTTAAAGAACAATCCTTCATCGTTAAAGAACAATCCCTTGACGTTAGAGAACAATCACCATCGCCCAACTCAAACAAAACATAAAAACGGAAGGGAACTTATCGTTTCCCTTCCGTTTAGTCCAAACCTTTATCGAATTTGGCCGTCGCCCTTCATTAGGAATTTAATTGTCGTTAGTGCTGGCAATCCCATTGGGCCACGGGCATGCAATTTCTGAGTTGAAATTCCGATTTCGGCTCCAAAGCCTAAGGCGCTGCCATCAGTGAAACGTGTTGATGCATTGTGGTAAAGTGCTGCGGCATCAACGAGATTCAAGAAGGTTTGCGCGGCTTTTTTATCTTCAGTTACGATCGCTTCCGAATGCTTCGTGCCATACGTTTCAATGTGGGCGATCGCTTCGGTAATGTCCTCAACTGATTTTACAGCGATATCTGTGCTTAGATATTCATTCGCCCAGTCTTCTTCGCCAGCGAGCACGGCTCCTGGAATAACCGTCATGACATGTTCATCGCCATGAACATGAATGTTATTTTTTTGCAGGGCTTCAACTAAGGCTTCGCTGTTTTGCTCAAGCCAGTCCTTATGAACGATGAGCGTTTCAGCCGCATTACATACAGCAGGACGGTCCGTCTTCGCATTAATCAAAATGTTGATCGCTTTTTCCACATCAGCATTTTGATCAACATAAATGTGGCAGTTACCGACACCTGTTTCAAGCACAGGGACAGTTGCGTTTTCCACAACAGCCTGGATCAGCTTTCCACCACCACGTGGAATCAGGACATCCACATGTTCTTTCATTGTGAAAAGTTGATTCGTCGCAGCGCGGTCTGTGCTGGCAATGAATTGAACCGCTTCGCTAGGAATCTTCGTTTCAGCAAGACCTTTGTGCATGACTTCAACGATCGCCTGGTTAGAGTTGATGGCTGAAGAACCACCTTTAAGAATAATTGCATTCCCGGACTTAAGGGCAAGTCCTGTCGCATCAACGGTTACGTTCGGTCGCGCTTCGTAAATCATACCGATCACACCAAGGGGCACGGTTACTTTTTCAACTTGGAGACCATTGTCTAATGTCCAATCAGAAAGAATGTTGCCCGTTGGATCATCAAGCTTAGCTACTTCACGCAAACCTTTAGCAAAATCCTCCACGCGTTCTTTTGATAAAGAAAGTCGATCCATAAACGCTTCAGAAAATCCTTTTTCACGGCCGTTCTCAAGATCTTTTTCATTAGCTGTTAAAATCGTTTCGTATTCTTTTTCTAGAAAATCTGCTAAGTGGATGAGTGCTTCATTCTTTTCCTCTGTGGAAAGAACCATTAGTTTCTTTGATGCTTTTTTCGCTTCAATCGCTTGTGCCTCAACGTTCACATTGCTTTTTGTTAGTGTCATCCAAGACCTCCTCGATATTTTTGAAACCGTAAAAGCTTCCTACTGAAACTTTACCTAAACGCCTACCGGTAATGAAACTTCTAAGTGACAAACTAGATCTTTACTTTCAATGGCTGCTAGTTCATAGGATTCAAGTTCTGGTTCAGTTAAGCCGATCATTTTTTTCAGTTGTTCTGACGAATAATTGACGACACCAAGACCTACTTCTTCACCTTCCAAGTCATGAATACGGACAACGGCGCCTTTTTTGAAACGGCCGCTTACGTGATGGACATTCATTGGCAAGAGACTTTCTTTCATACCAACGATCGTTTCTCTAGCGCGGTGATCGATTGTAACATCGCCTTCAGGTCCAGAGTTAAACGCAATCCATTGCTTTTTCTGGTTTAAATTCTCTTGTTCTGAAGTTGGCTCAAAGTAAGTGCCAACCGCCTTGCCATAAACGGCATTATAAACGATTCCGTCTGTGCTAGCTTTCCCTAAGAAAGAGGAAATCCCTGAGGCCATCGCAATCTTAAAAGCATCAATTTTAGACTTCATACCGCCTGTTCCTACTTCACTTCCCGGATCGCCAGCAGCGGCTTCAATTTCCGGTGTAATTTCGTGAACTCGATCAAGTAGTTGAGCATTTTCGTCTTTTCGTGGGTCTGCATCATAAAGGCCATCTATATCTGATAGGATAATCAGATCATCCGCATCTACAAGGCCCGCTACTTTCGCGGATAACGTATCATTATCCCCAAATTTTAGTCGATCGATCGTGATTGTATCATTTTCGTTAACAATCGGGATAATGCCGCGTTCCAAGAGTACATTGATTGTATTACGTGCGTTATTATATCTGTTTTCATCTGAGAAGTCACTGCGTGTAATGAGGATTTGCGAACCCATATACCCGTGGGATAAAAAGAGGTCGGAGTATGATTCCATTAACAATCCTTGGCCTATCGAAGCTGCGGCCTGCTTTTCTGGTAAGGACTCAGGACGTGATAAGCATCCAAGTTTACGATATCCTGCTGCAACGGCTCCTGAAGATACGAGAAGCACTTCATGACCATCATCTTTAAGGCGCACAACTTCATCGACAAGCTTCTCTAGCTTGCGTCGGCTGATTTCCCCGTGAAGACTTGTTAATGAACTACTTCCAATTTTAATGACTATGCGTTTCTTATTTGTTTCGTTAACCAACTTATCACTCCTATTTCTCCGTGTTGTTCTACCTATATGGGTCGATGACTCGTTCATTTATTTTTGTCCCACTAGCATTCCTTCTAGTTCTTTACTCATTTCCTTTGAGCGGCTGGCAGCACCTTTAATCGCTTCTGAGATGGCTTTTCCCCCACCGGCACGATTTAATGCATCAAGACCTGCTGCTGTTGTTCCGTTAGGTGAAGTGACATTTTCACGCAATTCGGATGGAGTAATATCTTGTTCTAACATCATTTTCGCTGCTCCAAGCAGTGTTTGCGCACCAATTTCTCTTAATGTTTCACGATCCAAGCCCTCAGCACTTCCTGTTTCCTCAATGTGTTCCATTAAATAATAGAAGTAAGCCGGTCCGCTTCCCGCAATTCCTGTGAAAACATCCATTTTATCTTCTTCAATCACAAACACTTCACCGATCGATTTCAATAATTCTTTAGCCACGAGAACATTATCCATCGCAGTAAAATGCCCTGGGCAAACAGCGGTTGCTGATTCCCTAAGCATACTTGACGTATTTGGCATCACACGAATGACTTGTTGTTGATCATTCAAACGTTCTTCCATATAAGAAGTAGAAATGCCTGCAAGTACAGATACAAGCACTTGATTTGGGGTGATTTTATGTCTTAAATCTTCAAGAACCGCATCAATATCTTTTGGCTTCATAGCTAAAATAAATTGATCCACTTCTGAAAAATTTAATTCATCTTTTAAAACTGTCCGTACACCATATTTATTTTCAATCTCATTTAGACGATCTTGATTACTTCTATTCGTAACAATTATTTGTTCTGCAGGAATGTTCCCGGATTCAACCATTCCAGAAATCATCGCTTCCGCCATGGATCCTGCACCTAGAAAAGCAATCGTTTGTTTGATCATATGAGTTAATCTCTCCCGTTCACGTTTTTTGTTCGCTCTTTAATATGACGTTTTTTATACTAACACTTGCGAAATGTATATCAAGGGTTTAAAGGCAAGTCATGCTTATATACTCCAATTAGTTAGCGTAAGCGGTTTCATGGAGAGTTATTTGTCATTCATCCTCTCTCATCGCAAATAATTACGTCTCACGCGCGTATATGGAGATTGTTTTTTTGAAAAATTGCAGATAAACCCCACAAACCGCTATAAGTGATAGAACATTAGTAAAATGAAATTGACCAAAAAAAGACCCGATGCTATGTGCAGCATTCGGGTAATCGTGTTTACTCTTGTATAAATCGATTATATTTGGCTAACTGCTGGTTTAGTTCCTCCATTGGCACAAAACGTGCTTTGCGAAACAGTTCCTTTCCTTCAGAAAAGACGATCACGGCAGGCACTGTAAATACCGTGTATCTCCCTGCAATCATTTTAACTTCATTAACGTCCACATGGATCGATGTAAAACGAGGATACTCTTCAAGTAGTTTTTCAATCTGTGGAAGCAGGCTATGGCAGACTGAACAGCCTCGGCTGGAAATATAAACTAATGAAAGCAGCTCCTCATTAATGACATTCTGAACCTCATCGATCGTTTGAATTTGTCTCATAGTTGTCACCTCATTGATTAACTACCATTGTAGCAGGTCTTAATCGATATTTCACTGAAATGTGCCTTCGACCGTTACAATAGGGGTGAGCAAGTTTATGAACATCGACAACATCTTACTTGCCGACTTACTAGTATAAGCAAGAATTTTTTTAAAAAGGAAAGACTGAGTGCATACGACCTATTCCTACCCCGATTCAATGGACGATTATTAGTCTGTTTACTCTTATCTCCAATAAATTTGCCTTGTCCGAGCAGGTACAAATGAAAAATTGACCTATCCATCTAGCATATATTTATATAGGTAGAAAGTCGTCTGAATAAGGGTTTACTGAAGCTGTTGCGGTGGATTTTGGTTCCGTCCCTTATCTTCTACTTCTTTAAAAATATCATTGCTATTTGATTTAGGAGACTCCTGAACACCGACATTTGATCCTAAAGCATTCTTGAGGCTTAGAATTTCTTTCTTCATATCTTCTATGTCCTGCTTAGTTGCAGGTTTGTTATCTTCCTTCAGTTCATAACCGACTTGTCCATTCGGTTCAAGTGTCGCCGATTTCAAATCACTAATTGCCGTAACATTTTGCTGCCTTAGTTTCATTTCAAGCTGATCCACAGTAAACCGAAGTTTTTTTAGATTTTTTTCATCGAGCTGTCCATTCCTAATGATAGGCACAGACTCACCAGTAATAAACTTTTCCAGCCAATTCATCTTTACCTGTCCATATTCGATAACGACTAGTGTAAGCACAAGCACTGCCCCGACGCCAAACGTTGTCCAAACGTTTCTTCCTGCCACAGGCTGAATCAATAATGAACCAATCCCAATCATAATCACCGTTTGGGCTAACGTCATTTGAGAAATTGACTTTCTCCCTGCGATTCTTAAAATTAAGGTGCCTACAACAATAATTAAAACGGCTTTCCATATCCAATCCCAATCCATAATCATCCTCCTCGCTCCCTTAGTGTGCCATAGTATAAAGCAACTATTCGAAAAAAGCATTGCAATCCATGTAGCACTCCGCTATAATCTGAACAATACCTAAATTCAGCGATAAAGAGAGTAACTCTTAGGAAGTCGCCTAGCGAGTCAGGAATGGTGTGAGCCTGACCGATTCCTCATGAGTGAACCGGACTTTGGAGAAGCCGCTCCGAAACATAGTAGGAGCCCGCCGGGGATGACCCCCGTTATCAACTTCAAGTGGCTGCTTGCAGCTATAAGAGTGGTACCGCGAGCCTAAACCTCGTCTCTTCAATGAGACGAGGTTTTTTTATATTTAAGAGGAGGAATTAACTATGGAAAAAAACGTCCTTGCCTTACAGCTATCCCACCTACTAGGAGAAGAGTACAGCCGCGACTGGGTGTACTCGCTCATTGAAATTCCTAAGCAAGAAAAACTCGGCGATTTGGCGTTCCCATGTTTTCAACTCGCCAAATCGTTTCGTCAGTCCCCTGCCAAAATTGCTGATCAACTTGCACCGCGATTGAAACATGATTTGTTTGCGAGCGTTCAACCAACCGGAGGGTATATCAACATCTTCCTCAATCAGCGCTTCGTCACTGAACATACGCTTAAACAACTGTTAACATCAGGCACAGACTATGGCTCTCATGAGTTTGGAGCAAACAAAAACGTTGTGCTCGATATGTCTGCACCTAATATTGCTAAACCCTTTTCTATGGGACACTTGCGCTCGACTGTCATCGGTAATGCGCTTGCTAACTTAGCGGAAAAATGTGGCTATGAAACAGTAAAAATCAACTATATAGGTGATTATGGTACACAGTTTGGCAAGCTGCTTGCTGCCTACAAAAAGTGGGGGGACGAGGAACAAGTCCGTGCTAATCCACTCCCTGAGCTAACGAAGATGTATGTTAAGTACCATGGGGCATCACAACATGATCCTACCCTCATCGAAAATGGCCGTGATTGGTTCAAGAAACTTGAACAGAATGACCCTGAAGCCATTAACCTTTGGAAGTGGTTTAAAGATGCCTCATTGACAGAATTCAATAAGATCTATGACCTGCTTGGTATTTCGTTCGATCTCACGCGCGGGGAAGCCTATTACAATGACAAAATGGATGCAACCGTTGATTTATTAAAAGAGAGACAATTATTAACGGAATCGGACGGTGCTATGGTGGTACCTTTAGATGAAGAGGGTCTCCCTCCTTGTTTAATTAAGAAAAGCAATGGGACAACGATTTATGCCACACGTGATTTGACCGCTGCCATTGATCGCTATCGCAGCTATCAATTTGACGAGGCACTCTATGTGGTTGGCCACGAGCAGACGCTCCACTTCCAGCAGATCAAGCATGTATTAACGAAACTAAACCTGCCGTGGGCCCAAGATATTAAACATATTTCGTTTGGGATGATGCTTCAGAATGGTACAAAAATGTCGACAAGGAGAGGCAAAACGATTTTATTAGAAAAGGTGCTAAAAGAGGCGATTGAGCGAGCAAGAGCGAATATTGAGGAGAAGAATCCTGGCTTGGCTGATAAGGATCTGGTGGCGGAGCAGGTCGGGGCTGGTGCAGTTATCTTTCATGATTTGAAACATGACCGTCGTAATGATGTGGAGTTTTCACTTGAGGATATGTTGACGTTTGAAGGTGATACGGCACCATATCTGCAGTATGCATATGTGCGAGCCCAGTCGATTCTTGATAAGGGCGGGTTTGAGCTTGATAAAGCTGATGCTTCCCTTGATGACTCACTGGCATGGCCTTTAGTAAAACAGTTGCGTCATTTTCCTAATGTTGTTGAAAAGGCTTATAGGGAATACGATCCATCGAAGATCGCGAGGTATTTGCTTGATGCAGCAAAAATGTTCAATAAGTATTATGCGGGTACACGAATTTTGCAGGATAATCAGCTGGATGCGCGTTTAACGTTGGTGCACGGCTTTTCACTCGTAATCAAAGAGGGGCTGCGTTTACTCGGTATTCAGGCACCCGAAAAAATGTAGCAGGAGGTAGACTGATGGAGTGGTTGAAAAATAATAAGAAGAATCTTTTACTCGTTGGGATTGATGGCTGTGGCGGTGCGGGCAAAAGCACGTTGGCCGACCATATTTTATCGATCGCAACAGAGGGTATTGTCATTCATATGGATGACTTCTACCTTCCTTCCCACGAACGCAAGGAGATGCCGGACATTGGCGGACATTTTGATTGGAAGCGTGTGCTGCACCAAGTGATCAAACCTTTGTCGGAAAGATCTCCCGCCGAATATCAACGTTACGACTGGGATCATGATGAGCTTGCGGAATGGCACCATGTTTCTGCTTCGGGTGTTGTTGTCGTTGAAGGATGTTATGCTACACGTGATGATCTACGCCCTTATTATGATTATACAATCTGGGTCGATTGCCCTCGAGAAGTCCGACTTAAGCGGGGACTTGAACGGGATGGACAAGAGGCGCTCCCTTTCTGGCTTGACTGGATGGAACAGGAAGATCGTTATATTGAAATACAGCACCCACGGGACCAAGTCGACTTCATTATTAAGGGAACGAGAAATAATTAAGCAAAAATATATATTTTGGTCGCCGCTTTCCGTTATAATGGTATTTTGTTAGGAACCTAAATAAAGGAGCATATCTATGGAAGGAACGACGACTACAAAATATGAATTTCTCGCTGATGACCCAAACTTCAGCGTTAAACCTGTAATGATCTCGCTGATTATCGGTGCTTTTTTCGCCATTTTAAATGAGACATTACTAAACATTGCTTTAACAACCTTAATGGCAGAGTTCAGCCTGTCTGCCACGACCGTACAGTGGATGGTGACTGGATTCATGCTTGTGATGGGTATTCTCATTCCAGTTTCAGCCCTATTGCTGCAAACCTTTACTACGAGGCAAATGTTTATGGGGACGATGACAGTATTTACAATCGGAACAGTCATTTGTGCGCTGGCACCTACCTTTTCTATCTTACTTACAGGACGTCTTATTCAAGCAGTTGGCACAGGTCTGTTAATACCAATTATCTTTAACACCTTTTTACTCATCTTTCCGCCTGAACGCCGTGGAGCGATCATGGGGATGATCGGCCTTGTAATCATGTTCGCACCTGCAATTGGACCGACATTATCGGGAATTATAGTGGAACATTTAGGCTGGAGATTTCTATTTATTACAGTCATTCCATTTGCATTGTTTTCCATGGCCTTTGCCTACAAATTTTTGAAAAATGTCGGTGAAGTCACGAAGCCTAAGGTGGATATTCTATCTATCTTACTCTCAACGGTTGGATTCGGTGGAGTTGTACTTGGGTTTAGCTTTGCCGGTGAAGGGGAGTCAGGGTTTCTTGATCCGCAAGTATTAACCTTCATTATCGTTGGTCTTATTTCTTTGACCTTTTTTACAATCAGGCAGTTAAAATTGGAAGAGCCACTTCTCGATGTCCGTGTCTTTAGGTATCCAATGTTCACATTGGCTCTTCTGTTATTTATTATTGTGATGATGGCGATGTTCTCGTCCGAGATTATTTTACCGATGTTTATGCAAGGTCCTCTTGCGTTGACAGCTGCCACGGCAGGACTGGTTCTATTGCCAGGCAGCCTATTAAACGGACTAATGTCCCCTGTGATGGGAAAACTTTTTGATAAATTTGGTCCTAGAAAATTAATGATTCCGGCTGCCGCTGTCTTAACAGCCACGATGTTTTCACTCAGCCTTGTCGAGGCAACGACGCCGATTTACGTCATTGTTATTAGCTACATGCTGTTAATGCTATCCGTATCAGCGATTATGATGCCGGCTCAGACGAATGGGCTGAATCAGCTTCCAAAACAGCTCTATCCGCATGGAACTGCAATTATGAATACATTGCAGCCAGTATCTGGTGCGATCGGGGTATCCGTGTTTATCAGTATCATGACAACTAGAAAAGAAAGTTTTCTGGCCAACGCCACAAATCCTACTTCCGAGAACGCGATCATGCAATCTACCGTTGCAGGAGTTGAACTAGTCTACTTCATAGCTTTCACCGTTGCTTTAATCGGCTTTATCATTACTCTTTTTGTAAAAAGAGCAAAACCGGATGATGTCTCAAGTGAATCGTCCCCCTCATAATAAAATGATGAGACCATGCTTGTTTGTAGAAAAGCATGGTTTTCTTGTCGCCAGGAAATTATAAATAATTTGCCGGTGGATAAGCTTACATGAAGTTAGCCACATCCAGCTCCAGCGCCCAGACACTCGAGACATAAGTCAATCGCCTCCGTGGAGAAAAAACCACTCCACTGCGCCGCTCGTCTTATGCTTGTCGTGTCTACCGGGGCGCTTGCGCTTTTGTTCTTTTCAAATGTTTTCATTAAAGTGATAAAATCTTAATAGGCGATCTTATTTAAGAGTCAAAAAGGAGAGGGGCAACTATGTATTCGACCTACTATATCATCGTGATTGTCGTTTGCCTGGCTGCTTTAATTGGTACCATCTTAGTGGCAAGAAATATGATAAGGGAAGAATCTGAAGAGACATCAGTCGAGGAAGAACTTTCAAGTTTAAAAAGCGAAGAAAAGAGCTCAAGCATTCGATTGTTAACCATCATTTATTCAATCACATTCACTATTACCATTATCCTTATTTGGATATTTATTTTTTAATTAAAATGACGAACTTCCCTTTTGGAGTTCGTCATTTTTAGTTTTTTCACATGTAGAAAAAGGAAATGAATAGAATGTAGTGAGTGTTCAAAAAGTTGCCAAATTAGAAGGTCGACAAGAATGCCACGACACGCGAGCAATGTCGACACTAGCACGTCCTCTGCGTCGCAAGAAGGTCGAAGTGGCGTAGTTTTAGCATTAAGGAAATCTTCCCCGAATCGGCATCGCACGAAGGAAAAATGTCTTTCTTTCCAAGGAACGGACTTGCACAGGACGTGCTGACTTCTACGTTGTGCACAGGACGTGCACGGTTTTAGTAGAAGTTCCACTGCTGCCTCATGATACGTGAGTAGCGAGGCCACTTCAGAGAATATCCTTCTTGGCTGCCTTGCCCCGAGGAATTCACTTCTTTGAATAGGCTTGTAGACGCAGGGGCACACGCTCTTCAAAAGCAAGCCAACGAAGAGATTCGCCGCTTATCATTTTGGTGACTTTTTGAACATCCTCATATAGAAATGGTCTTTCTCAAAACCTGTTTTTCTACTCCACTTGAAAAGAGCTGGTGATGTTGAAACCCATCCTGTTTCAGAATTCAATCGAAAATCAGATGACTTACAGTGAAGTCTTCTCCCATATCTATTCATTTTTGCAGAGTGACCCGAGAGGCAACTACAAGCTCATGCTAGGTACAGATTCTCAAGTACATGAGAGCAGCACTCTATTTATTACCGGAATTGTCATTCAAAGAATAGGCAAAGGAGCCTGGGCGTGCTTTCGAAAAGAGACAATTCCAAGGTGTATGACGGTCCTCCACGAGCGAATATCCTATGAAACGACATTAACGGAAGAAGTGGCCTCACTTTTCACAAACGAGCATCTCGACAAACTGATCAATATCATCCTCCCAAACATTTATAAAGGAGCAAGCTTTATGGTTGAGGGTCATATCGATATCGGTTCTGGCGAGCGAAATAAAACACGAACCTATGTCAATGAGATGATGGCGCGGATTGAATCATTAGGCTTTGATCCAAAAATAAAACCTGACTCCATTGCAGCTAGCAGTTATGCAAACAAATATACAAAGTAGAAAAGTGCAAACACCTTCGATTAAACTATCCTTCTCTTGCAACACGCTGCTTGTTCGTTTGTGAGTCTTTCCTTTTAGGCTTTCTGGTGGCTAAATAAACTCCCGCAAAGATAATCAAAAGTCCGAAAGCTAAATTTTTAGTAATCGGTTCATTTAGCAGTACATACCCCCATACCATTGCCGTAATGGGAACTAAATAGGTGACAGATGTCGCGAACTGGGCGCTGCTGTTTTTCACAATATAGTAAAAAAGCAGATGGGCAATCCCTGAACCAAAACAACCAAGACCAATAATGGACCACAGAACGAGTGGATCCGCAAATAAGTCATCATTTATCCGGGAGGTGGTACCTGTTACAAGCGTGCCAATGAAACCGACTACTGCTGCAATCGTCAGTGAATAGGTAGTAATCAGCAGGACGCCTGTTGATTGCAGATGTTTTTTTGTGTACTGGGAGGCAAATCCATAAGAGATGGTGGCACAAACCATTGTACCGATTCCGACGAAACTTTCTTTAATTAGCTGATCCACATTAAACTCCATAAGGACAAGAATACCTGTAAACCCTAAACCTATTCCGAGCCATTGCCGCTTTTTTAAGACGATTGCGAAAAAGAGGAAACCTACAAGACCAGTACAAATCGGGGTTAATGCATTTAAAACGGCTGCTGTACTACTATTAATCTCGGTTTCACTTAAAGCAATCAGGCCCCATGGGAGACCAGCATTAAAAACCCCAACGAAAATAAGTGATTTCCAGGGAATCGGTCTTACGATGCTCCCCTTCTAATCCAAAGGAACGGAAGCAAAATCAGAACGGCTGCTGAACATCTTAAAAACACCGTTCCCCACGCGCCAACAGGATCAAGCAGCCATTTTATAAAAACAAAGGACATCCCCCAAATTAAACTTAGGCCGATTAAAGCACTATATACTCTCACTCTAATCCCTCCCTTCCTGTAACAAAAAAGCACAAGCCCTTATGTAAAGTGTGGCTCACACTTCTATTAACTGTACACAATTCTGCCTTTCATGAAAACTGAATCTTCTAGAGTTTACCTCTACTGCTAAATGCATTAAATTGAATGGCTTAGCAAATGTTCATCAAACATACAATTTATTTAATTTATAGCATGGTTATCACAACCACTAATAAGGTAAAATAAAGGTAATCTAATAGAGGGAGTGGTGATCATGTATCCTTTCTTAATGGCAGTCATTATTCTCGTCAGTATCATAGCATTAGTTGGAACACTTTATGTTGGAAAGAACGTTAACCAAACCATTTCGAAATATGAGGCAGAAGGATATTCTGCAGAGGATGAAGTGGCAAGCCTGCAAAATCACGGCAAAAAAACAAGTTTTCGCTTATTAACCACCATCTACAGTATTACCTTTGTTATTACAGCCATTCTATGTGCTATTTTCATCTTTTAGTGCTATTTGAATTTTGGAACTCTTTAACTTGACTGTTCCTTTAACCCAGCAGGGCTGGTTGTGAACCACGCGAGCCAAGCAGCCAGTCCGCCTGCAACTAACTTACCGATGACGACAGCCACAATCACCTCTTTATTTACACTGGCTACAAACCCTAAATGGCCTCCAAGGACAAATGCCCCGCTTACCGCAAACGCAGCATTCATCACTTTTCCTCTTGTATCCATATCTTTCATTGTCGCTAGCATAGGAATATGGTGGGCCAGTGATGCGATGAATCCGGTCATCGCTATCGAGTTAATCCCAAGTTTGTCGCTCCATTTGTCCCATAATCGCTGTCCCGATCGATTAATAAAGCTAACCATTGGATAGGCACCTGCAAGCATGATCGTGATACGACCCACGATGCCTACCCCCTCCTCTAAAGGAGCCACCCCTTGAACAATTGTAAAGCCTGTTAATGTCTCGATAATAATTAGGACTAATCCGCTGATGATCAGCAGCTCGACTGACTTGCCAAACCTTGCAAATAAATGGATAGTTAGATTGGTAAACTTCCATAATCCTAATCCTATTATCACCGCTAGAACTACTGTAGGTATGAGATTGCGGATCATCCACGCCAGCTCATAGCCGGCTACAGCCCCTCCGGCAAGACAACCAATGGGAATTGTAATCAGCCCGATTAATATCCCTTTTGCAAAATAAGGATAGTCTTCTTTCGCAATCATTGTTAAGGCAATTGGAATGGTAAAAACGAGCGTAGGCCCCATCATCGTACCGAGGAACGCCCAAGAGAAAACCGCTGCATCATCACTGGCAGCGAGGGCTTCTGCTAATTGGTAAGCCCCCATATCAATCGCCAATATCGTTGAAGCGAACATCGATGGATCAACTCCCAGCCACTGATACAGTGGGGTAATAATAGGGGCTAGCCATCCGGATAGAACTGGGGCTAATGAAATAATTCCAACCATCGCAAGTGCAAGCGGCCCCATCATCATAAACGCATTGTAAAAACTCTCACCCAAACCCCATCGGTTATGTAAAAGATAGTAATCTATTGCTCCAATGACCATAAAGAGCGTCATGATTATGAGTAACCCCTCATTAAACCACATGGTATCTCCCCTAACCGCCTACAATTATAAGTAACTACTAAAGATTGTGCCCTTTATGATCAAGTCTTTCAAGCGTTTTTAAGTTCATCAATTGTTAGCGGAAAATGTTTGCCCACCAATCCACGTCAAGCAGATCACAACAAAACTAAGACATCGCTCTCAAAACAAAAAAGAATACCTATCCGTTACAATATGAATCATGCTCACCTTCCCTCAACACTATGTATAGATATAAAAAAGAACCCTCCTTAGTAAAAGGAAGGCTCCCTCATATTTTTAATTAGCCGATTCCGCACGCAACTGATCCATTCTTTTGTGAATACTTTTGGTGGTATTCTTCTGCATCATAGAACACTTCAGCTTTTGCTACCTCTGTTACAATCGGACGTTTAAAGATCCCTTTTGCTTCCCATTGCTTAATCTTCTCGTTGGCAATCGTCTTCTCTAAATCATTGGTATAAAAGATAGCAGATCGATATTGGTGACCTACGTCCATGCCCTGCTTATTGCGGGTTGTTGGATCATGGGCCTCAAAAAAGATATTAACCAACTCTTCATATGTGAGGACAGTTGGATCATATTCAATTTTTACGGCTTCTGCGTGACCCGTTGTTCCTGTTTTCACTTGCTCATATGTCGGGTTCTCAGCGTGACCGCCTGTGTATCCCACCCGTGTTGCAGTTACTCCATCAAAACGCTCAAAAAAGGGCTCAACACCCCAGAAACACCCTGCACCAAAAATAGCTGTTGCCATAACTCATCTTCCCCTTCTCTTAACGCGGAACTTCTTTTTCAAAGAGAGTTTGACGGTTTTAAAACCAAAAAACCCCTTTTCTTATCCAGTATAAGAAAAGGGGTCGTAATATTCCGTACGATCCTCTCATCTTTTAGAATGTCACCATCCTACAGGAATTGGCACCGTTCTCTCAATCTCGTGGATTGATTCGATGGTTGCCGGGCATCAAAGGGCCAGTCCCTCCGCCTCTCTGGATAAGAAGTTTCCGTTATTTATTTTGTTATCTTATATGATACAACGATTTCCCAACGAAGTAAAGAGTGAAGACTCAACTTTTTCTCCTGTTTGTAAAATTATGCTGAAGCCCTCTTCAACATGACTGATGGATAAAAATAATTTTTTACGAACTGCGTCCCGTCGTGTACACTTCCTCAAATGGTTGAACGATGACAAATCCCTCACCTTTAAACTCCATTTGGATCGATTCCCCGCTTCCCCGTCCGAAAAATGTCTTAAAGCTGATATCTGTTCTAAACTCCGGTTCGAGGTGCCCTGACCAGGCTACCGTTGCATTAGGATCCGTAAGGACAGATTCCCCAGGACGAACGAGTAAAGTCAACGGCTCATAATGGGAAGTAATCGCTACTCTTCCATGGCCCTGAAGCTTAATATTAAAGAGTCCACCAGACATCATTCCTGCTACTTTTTTCATTAACTTAACATCCCATTCAATACCTGGTTCAAAAGCCAAAAGATCATTCCCATTAACGGTGATGGATTCGTTGGCGAGGTCAAAAATCGTAATTTTCTTTCCTTGATCTGCTAAGTATAGACGACCTCTGCCATGTGCTTTCATTAACGAGCTGCCTTCTCCTGAAAAAGCTTTCTTGAACATGCGCCCAACTCCATGCTCTAATATCCCTTCACGCTCGAACTTGATTTGGCCATTGTAAGAGATCATTGAACCTGATTTTGCCCACACTTCATCCATTAAATTGACTTCAAGAATTCGCGGTGTTTCTAATTCAAAGTACTCACTTTCTGTTTCATCTTGCTTCGTTTGTTGAATGAATTGATCAATTGAATAATTGCTCATTTAAAGGTTCCTCCCCATTTCGTGCTGTTCTTGATACGAATGAGGAAGGCAAAACGTTTCGTGCTTTTCCTCCCTTTTAAATTATCCCCTCACTGCTGTTAGGGAAGAATCTTTTTAGATTTTGATAGAATCCTGACAAGTTTAGGGAGAAACTTTTTGGATTTAGTCAGAAACCCAATGATTTTGGGGAGAAACCTTCTGAATTTGGAGATAATTGTCCTGTATTTGGGTAGAATCCTCAGTCAACTTCAAGAACAAAAAAGCACACCATCACTTAAATGGTGTGCTCCATTTAGGATCCTAGAAAAATTGCTCCATACATCAATGATCCTAATATGACAAAGGCTGGATGAACCTTCACGCGCTCGAGTAAAAAAAAGCTAACGCCAATCAGCAGAATGGTTTGCAGAGCTCCGGAAGAAAAGTACGAATTCCGGAAGAACTGAAAGGCTATAACTCCAAGCAAAATGGCAATAGACGGGCGAATGAGGGCAGTCATTGTTTTAACCCTAGGAGAGTCTTTAAATTTATACAATAGGCTCAGAAGCCCAATCATTAAGATTAACGAAGGAGCCACCGTTGCAAACACCCCGATAAAGCTCCCGATTATCCCACCTTGCTGAAAACCAATGAAGCCAGCCATTTTTGTAGCTATAGGGCCTGGCAAAGCGTTCGCCATAGCCAGCATTTCGCTAAATTCGCTGACAGTCATCCAGTTAAAACGTTCTACCACTTCGTTCTCTACTAAAGGGATAGAGGCAGGTCCACCTCCATACCCCACTATCCCAGGAATGAAAAAGGCAATAAAAATCTTCCAATAGATCATGATGATTGCTCCTTACGTACATAAGCTTTCGACTTTTCCCCTTTTTTGCCCATTGGTCTAATCAAAGCTACTAGAAGGAGGGCAAAAATAACTAATCCCGGATGAACCCCTGCCCACTCTATTAAAATAAGGGAACCTGCTCCTAGCAGGATTGTATTTAACCATCCTAAGCTAACTTTTGCCTTTTTTATAAAGTCGTAGGTAAGTTTAGCAAGCATGACACCAACAACAGGGACGACAGCTTGTGTCATTCCGTTCACCCATGGCTGATCACGAAAGCTATTTAATGAAGTAATGAGAACAATCATGATCGCGATTGTGGGAATAATGGTAGCAAGAACAGCGTTTAACATGCCAAGTACCCCAGAGACCCGAAACCCAATATAACCCGCCATTTTCGTAGCAATCGGTCCTGGCAGTGAGTTTCCTAATGCAAGAATATCCGCAAAATCATCGTCAGACAGCCATTTATACTTTTCTACGACTTCTTTATGCACGAGTGGAATGGAGGAAGGACCTCCCCCATACCCAAGCATGCCTACTCTAAAAAAGGCCAAGAAGAGATTCCAATGCTGCATAATCCCATCCCCCTCATATCAATCCTTTATAGACCTTTAGTAAGCAGAAATCGTTCCATCTGTGCGTGATTCTGTCCCGCCAAATAACGTTCCGGTATGTTTATCACGCCAAATGATTTGTCCGCGTCCAAAAGCGCCAGTCTCGAGCTGCACTTCAATTTTATGGCCTTTTCTCGCTAAAGCTTCTGCTACATGGCTAGGGAAGCTCGGCTCTACCCACACCGTTTTATTCTCCATCCACTGCCAGCGCGGTGCATCAAGCGCAGCCTGTGGATTTAAATGAAAATCTATTGTATTCATAGCGACCTGCAAATGCCCTTGCGGCTGCATGAAACCGCCCATCACTCCAAATGGTCCAACCGGATCGTCCCCTTTTGTGAGGAACCCTGGGATAATCGTGTGATAGGATCGCTTATTTCCTGCCAGCGCATTCGCATGATTCTCGTCTAATGAAAAATTATGGCCACGGTTTTGTAACGCAATGCCTGTCCCTGGAACGACAAGCCCTGAACCAAAGCCCATGTAATTACTTTGAATAAAGGAAACCATATTGCCTTCTTCATCTGCTGTCGCTAAATAAACCGTCCCACCTTTAGGGGGTTGACCAGGCTCAGGCGTAAGTGCCTTCTCGGAAATGAGCTTTCTGCGTTCACTTGCATACTGATCGTCTAGAAGGTTCTGATAATCAAATTCCATATGACTAGGCTCAGCAACAAATTTCTGCCCGTCAGCAAAAGCCAGTTTCATAGCTTCAATCTGCTTATGATAAGTATCCACGGCTTCCTTTTCTTCAATTTTGAAACCTTTTAACAGATTTAAAGCAGACAGTGCTACAATTCCCTGGCCGTTGGGCGGAATCTCCCAAACATCATAGCCCCTATAATTAACCGAAATAGGATCAACCCACTCTGGCTGGTAATTTTGCAAGTCTTCCTTGCGGATAAACCCTTCGTGCTTGATGGAAAACTGTTCGATTTTATCGGCCAGCTCACCATGGTAAAAATCTTCAGCCTTTGTATCAGCAATTTTCCGAAGTGTATCGGCGTGTCCTTGTGAACTCCAATGCTCGCCAACTCGTGGTGCACGGCCGTTCGGTGAAAACGTGTCGAACCAGTGTTGAAATTCTTCTCCTTTAAGTGTTTCCTTGTACTTCTCGACGGCTGAGTTCCAGAACTTCCCGAGTACTGGTGAAATAGGGAAGCCTTCTTTCGCATATTGAATGGCAGGAGCTAGCACGTCCTTAAAGGGTAACTTGCCAAATCTTTTCGAAAGCTCCGCCCAGGCTCCTGGAACACCAGGTACGGTTACGGGTACGAAACCAAACTTAGGAATTTCATCATACCCGCGCTTCTTGAGCTCTTGAATAGACAAGGAGGACGGAGCATGCCCGCTCCCGTTCAATCCATACAGTTTATTTTTCGTCCAAACGAGAGCAAAGGCGTCTCCCCCGATGCCATTTGATGTTGGTTCTACTACCGTTAACGTTGCTGCTGTGGCAATAGCTGCATCAATTGCGTTACCGCCTTGTTTGAGAATATCTAATCCGGCTTGGGATGCTAGCGGCTGGGATGTTGCAACCATCCCCTTATGTGCGACAGTACTTACTCGATTGGTTGTATAAGGTTGATAAAGGTAGTCGATGTGATCCACATTCCTTCTCCTCTCTAAATTCAAATACTATTGTTTCTGCGTTTGATCATGAAAAGAAGATAAACTACTATACTTCATGACAAGCTACGAAGTGACCTGGTTTAACCTCTCTCCATTCCGGTCTTTCCTCACGACAGCGGTCATGAGCAAGCGGACAGCGTGTGTGAAAGGGACAACCGGATGGATAATCAGCAGGGTTAGGCAGATCCCCCTCTAGTCGCACTCGATCCCTTTTCTTCCCTGGTACAGGCCTTGGAATGGCGGAAAGAAGGGCCTGAGTATAAGGGTGCAATGGATTAGCATACAATTCTTCCGAGGAGGCAAGCTCGGCCGTAGCTCCTAAGTACATAACAAGTACTCGATCACACATATGTCTGACTACACCTAGATCGTGCGATATAAATAAGTAGGTCAATTGATGTGATTCTTGAAGTCTTTTTAACAATTGAATAACCTGTGCCTGAACGGAAACGTCAAGGGCAGACACAGCCTCATCACACACAATTAGGGATGGATTAAGAGAAACTGCCCGGGCAATTCCAATCCTCTGTCTCTGACCCCCACTGAATTCATGAGGATAACGTTCTGCATGTTCCTCTTTTAGTCCGACTTCAATTAATAGTTCCTTGACCCGCTGGGTGCGCTCTTTTTTTCCCATTTTTGTATGAATGATAAAAGCTTCTTCAAGCGCATCTCCAATACGTTGTCGTGGGTTAAGTGAAGCATATGGATCTTGGAAAATCATTTGCATCTCTTTTTTATACTTTTTAAGTTTCTTTTCGGATAGACCTCCGATTTCTTCACCCCGGAACTTTATCGAGCCTTCCGTAAGCTCCTCAAGACCGAGGATCGTACGACCAAGAGTTGACTTCCCACAACCGGACTCGCCGACTATCCCCATGGTCTCTCCCTCTACTACGTCAACAGATACATTCTCAACAGCCTGAACATTGGCTTTCGTTTTTTTAAGTAAACTGCTTTTAATAGGAAAATACTTTTTGACCTGACTTATCTCAAGAAAGGGCTTTGTCGCTAGACTCATGTAGGGTCACCTCCTCTTGTAACCAGCATTTGGATTGATGACTAGAAGAAATGGAAAAGTGAGGTGGGTCTTCTTGCTTACACTTTTCTGTAGCAAATGGACACCTTGGGTGGAACCTGCATCCCGAAATTTCTTCATTTATGTTAGGTAAAGAACCAGGAATAGCCTCGAGTGATTGGTTTGCGTCGTCAACATTGGGAACAGACGCAAGCAGTCCTTTTGTATAAGGATGACCGGGATTTGAAAAAATTTCTTCTACAGTTCCCCTTTCTACAACATTACCTGCATACATCACCATCACATGATCGGCAACTTCAGCCACAACCCCCATATCGTGGGTCACCATAACTACACCCATCCCCAAGTCTTCCTTTAAATCATCGATTAGATCAAGAATTTGCGCCTGAATGGTGACATCAAGCGCTGTCGTAGGTTCATCCGCAATAAGAAGCGAAGGATTACAGGCAAGAGCGATCGCAATCATGACTCGCTGCCTCATCCCACCACTCAGCTCATGAGGGTATTGTTTTAACTTTTTCTCAGGGTTTGGGATCCCTACTTTGTTTAACAAATCAATGGCTTTATGTTTTACTTCCGTCTTCGATAGATTTGTGTGTATGTTAAGCGGCTCCATTAACTGATAGCCTACGGTGAATACAGGGTTTAATGCCGTCATCGGCTCTTGGAAAATCATCGAAATCTCATTTCCGCGCAACCTTCTCATTTCTTCTTTCCTTTTATTAGTCAGTTCATCACCGTTAAATCTAACGGATCCTTCCGTTATCTCTCCATTGTCAGGAAGCAATCCCATTACAGACAAGGTTGTAATACTTTTCCCACAACCGGACTCACCGACAATGCACAAGGTTTCTCCACGATTGACGGAAAAAGAGACTCCTCGAACAGCGGACACCTTTTGGCCCGCTGTTTTGAAGGAGGTAACTAAGTTCTTCACTTCTAAAAGTTGTTCCATTGTCTCACCCCTACTCTCTGTGGACATTATAAAGTGACCACTGTCCTGTTGGATCAATCTGCAATCCTTTCACAGATTTATCGTAAGCCACGGTAACTACACCGTGGTGCATAGGAACCAAAACTCCATCTTTAACAGCCATCAAATTCGCCTGCTTAAGCTTTTCTTTCCGTACTTCTTGATCTACAGTAGTCCGTGATGCCTCAACAAGTTGGTCAAATTCACTGTTGTTATATTTCATTCGGTTTGATGAACCAATATTATCGGAGTGTAAGATTGGGTAAAGAAGTTCACTGCCATCAGCTGTACTATTCGACCAACCAAGGAAGGTCATCTGGAAATTTCCTTCAGCTGTAGTGTCCAGGAACGTTCCCCATTCCATTGTTTCAATCTCAACATTAAATCCGACTTCTGTGAGTTGCGCTTGAACAATTTCTGCCATTTTCATATAAGACTCACGGTTGGCAGCAAGCATTGTGATTTCCTGTCCTTCAAATCCATGTTCCTCAATAAGCTGCTTCGCTTTTTCCGGATCATAGCTGTACCCTGCATCTGCTGCGTCTTCACTGTAACCGAATACTTTTGGACCAATAATGCTTTCATTTTTAATTCCTAGTCCATTTAACTGCTTCACGTAAGCCTCACGATTGATTGCATGAGAGACTGCTTTTCTAAAGTTACTATCGTTAAAAGGCTCTTTACTCATATTAAAACCTAGGTAATAAAAAGGTGTTCCTTCTCTCTTTTGAACTTCTACATTCTCTAGTGATTCAATACGTGGAAGCTGTTCTGCTGGGATCGCATCTATAAACTGAACTTCACCTGTCTGCAGCATCGAAATAGCTGTGGAATACTCTGGGACTACCTTCATCGTGACACTTTCAAGCTCAGGAGCACCCCGCCAGTAATCTTCATTTGCTGAAAGTGAAACATGATCTCCTTGTACCCACTCTTCAAAAACAAACGGTCCAGTCCCTACTGGATTTTGGTTTAAATCCCCACCTTTATCAGCTTCTGGGCTTACAATAGAAGCATTTGTGTGGGAAAGTGCTGCTAGTAATGGACCATAAGGCTCTTTTGTTTTAATAACAACAGTGTACTCATCCTTCACTTCAACTGATTCAACTGGATCAAGCAAAGAAGCCCTTGGTGCAGCTCTCTCCTCACTCATAAACTGGTCAAATGTATATTTTACTGCTTCGGCGTTAAAAGGTGTACCATCATGAAAGGTGATGTCTTCTTTTAGTTTAATTACCCATGTGGTAGGGTTGGGGTTTTCATAGGATTCTGCTAAGCGCGGCTTAATTTCCATTGTTTCGGGATCTCTAACAAACAATGTTTCATAAACCTGTTCAATCACAGCTGAAGACACAGAGTCATTTGTGTCAATAGGTGAGAGCCCTACTACATCTGTGGTAGTAGCATACGTGATCTCTTGACTTACGTCTGCTCCACCATCTCCACTTTCATTCGTTGAAGCGTCACCACTACAACCCGTTAAAGCAATTGCGATTAAAAAAATAAAGATCGACCATTGAATACTCTTTTTCTTCATAAAAATACCTCCTATTTTTTAAGCATCAAGATCCATATTAGGATCGAGTGCGTCCCTTAAACCATCTCCAACAACGTTAAAAGCAAATACGACGAGCATAATGGCAATTCCAGGAACAATCACCATGTGCGGAGAGGTAAACATAAAGGCTTGCCCTGCAGCAATCATTGCTCCCCATTCAGGTGTAGGCGGCTGGGCCCCTAGACCTAGGAAGCTTAAGGCTGCTGTTGATAAAATGGCTGTTGCCATCCGCATAGTAGCAAAGACAATGATCGGCGCTGTACAGTTAGGCAGGATATGCTTCAAAAGGATACGGGAACTGCTTGCTCCAAGTGATCTCATGGCCAAAATATACTCTTGTTTTTTCACAGATAATACACTTCCACGAACAATCCTTGCACAGGTTGGAATCGACCAAATACTTATGGCTATGACAACATTTATTAAACTTGTACCTAACATAGCGATGATCAACATCGCAAGCAAGATTCCTGGGAAAGCAAACAACAAGTCAACAATTCGCATAATCGGTCCATCCAGCTTCCTGTAATAACCTGAAAGCAACCCAAGAATGACGCCTCCAAACAGACCTAACGTAACGGATGTAACTCCCACTAGTAATGAAATTCTTGCCCCAAAGACGAGCCTTGACCAAATATCTCTTCCATAATTATCAGTTCCCAGCCAATGTCCCTCAGACAAAATCCCAAGCTGGGCATTTGGAAGATCTTGTTCCACAGGATCGTACCCCGCAAACAATGGCGCAAAAATAGCCATAATTACTTGAATAGCAATAATGATAAGTCCAAATACAGCAAGTTTATTTTTTAGTACGCGTTTAGTGGTTTTGACTAACATTCGCTCTTTCTTGTTTGCTTTTACCTCTTGTGTAACTTGACCATGGCCAATTGATTCTGAACTCGCCATGTCATCCCCTCCTTCCTTTAATCGTAGCTGATTCTCGGATCGATAAATGCGTAAATAATGTCTACGATCAGATTCATGACAACAAATAATGTAGCTACTAAGAGAACAGTTCCTTGTACGACAGGAAAATCACGGGCTGAAATCGCATCAATCATCAGTCGACCTACCCCATTAATTGCGAAAACCTGTTCTACAATAATCGTACCACCAAGAAGAAATCCAAAATTCAATCCGATTACTGTGATAACAGGGATCATTGCATTTCTTAAGGCATGTACCCAAATGACCACCGAACCTTTCGCACCTTTAGCTCGAGCTGTTCGAATATAGTCTGCGCGAACCACTTCAAGCATAGTGGATCGACTCATTCTTGCGATCATGGCTGCTGAGGCTGTCCCCAATGTTATTGACGGCAAAATCAGTTGCTTTATCCCTTCAATTGTCCAAAAAGGTGCACTCAATCCCCCAACAGGCAGCCATTGTAGCTGTACAGAGAATACTAAAATGAGCATTGCGCCTAACCAAAAGTTTGGAATAGAAATTCCGGCAAGCGCGACCGTTGTACTTGAAAAGTCGAACCAGGAATTTTGTTTTATTGCTGAAATAATTCCTGCGGGCACTCCAATGAGTATCGCTACAAGCATACTTGCAACAGCTAATTTGAGCGTCTGAGGAAACCGTGTCATTATCGCTTCTGCTACTGCTTGATTGTTTTGAAACGAATAACCAAGGTCACCTTGTACAACACCCCTTATGTAGTCGAAGTACTGAACAAGTACGGGCCTATTTAATCCTAAATCCTCTCGTATTGCTTCAAGATCTGACTCTGTTGCAGTGGGACCCCCAATAATTGTCGCCGGATCTCCAGGCGCAATGTGCATACTCATAAATACGAGAAAGGAAATCCCAAAAAGCAGAAGTAAAAGCTGTAAAAAACGTTTTACTATTAAACCAACCACACTATCCCCCTTTTTATTTAAAATCATTCATTTTGAGAGCGCATACTTAAAGCTATTTAACTTTTTTAAAAAATCACCCACTTTTCATTTACAATCGTTAATTAAAATCATCATTTAAATTAACAATCGTTTGTTGTTGTAGATGATTATAATGTAATTTTCAAAATATTGAAACCCCTTTTCTCGAAAAAGGTCGCATTTTTTTGTATTTTGAATAAATTCAGATTATATTTGAAAGACGAGAATCTTCATGCTAATATTTTTTACAAAAGGTTTCATTATGGAAAAAAATACAATGAATCTGGTTAAAAAGATTCTATTGATCATGTTAGGTGGTAACCTATGGAAGATGATTACAAGATGAAAATTGATGATACGGACAAACGCATCCTCGAATTATTAATTGAGGATGGTCGTCTGTCTTATGCCGATATAGGGAAAACCCTTGGGCTCTCCCGTGTTGCCGTACGGTCAAGAGTAACCCAGCTCATCGACTGCGGGGTTATTGAAAGATTTACAGCGGTGGTGAACAGTGAGAAGGTTGGAAAAAAGGTTTCTGCCTTTTTTGAAGTAGATTGCGAACCACGTTCTCTCGTAGAAGTTGCTGAGAATTTAGCCAATAATCCTTATGTGGCAAGCTGTTATCAAATGACAGGACCAAGTACACTGCATATGCACGTACTAGTCAAAGACTTTAAAGAGCTTGAATCATTTATTAATAACGAACTATACGCTCTTGAAGGGATTACGAGGGTTGAAAGCCATACATTGCTCCGTCGTTTTAAAAGCAGGAGCGGCCTGAAGTTATAAAAGTAGGCATTCAACAATTTGCAGATCAAAGGACAAGAGATTCGGCTACTTTCTGAACAACTAAAAGGACAAGACCTCTTGATTTTGAGATCTTGTCCTCTTCAAAAATAACTAGTCTTCCTTCCCAACTTAAATACTGTCATAACGTAAATAATCCTCAATAATCTGGCGATGACTGCCTATCATCTTTTCTGGTAGATCTGCAGGGTTTAGGAAAGAACATTGAATGGATTCCTCGAGGTCAGCCTGTAAACTTCCTCTATAAAATGAAGTAACATAGGCCGTAGTCACAGAATAGAATTCATCACCATTCTTTGCTGTTGTAAAATAGGCTTCTCCAGAATAAACGTTGAGCAGCTTTAAATTACGGACATAGAGTTGGGTTTCTTCAAATACTTCCCTTTTCGCTGCATCTTCTGTTGACTCGCCAAGTTCCATTAATCCTCCAGGGAGCCCCCATGCCCCTTCAGGAAACCGTCTTTGCTGAAGAAGAACTTCTCCCTCATTATTCACGATCACTACTACAGAACCGACAAGAATTAACGGACGGTGTCCAACCATTTTTCTAAGGTCTTCTACATAGCTCATAAACCAATCACCTCGTATGTCGTCATCTCTATTTTAAACTATTATGTAATAATATGATTGGCTCCCGTCGTCCGGCAATACAGATTGTTGGATCTAACCATCTCCCTTTCTTTTAAAGATTAATCTTCACAAACCTTTGACCATTGTATAAAAACTTGACCCTGGCGGATAATCCTTCAATTCACCAACGATTCTGTACCCCTTCGCTTCATAGAAAGCTCTTGCCTGAAATTCAAATGTCGTGATCATTGAATAATCAGCTCCCCTCTTCCTAGCTATAGACTCTACTTTATGAAGTAACTCTGTTCCAATCCCTATCCCACGATACGACTTTGCAAACCAAAAGTCGACAATTTCAAGCCAGTTAGAATAGAGTTCTGCCGACATACCCCCAACCCATTTATTATGTCTATTCATCACAATCATATTAATCGGCTGAGTCGAGTCTTGACGTTTCATAAGACTATGATGCAAAGAAAATTCTTTGTTGTATTCCATAATCTTTTGATGAAGGTACTCCGTGAATTCATTATTTCTTTCCATTACTACTTTCACCTTGTATTTCAACATGTCACCTCTATTTAGCTTGACCTTCCCGACTTCTTCGTCACGAATTATGCCTTAATCATCCTTAACATTCTTCATCCCCTTCTTCTGAATGACTATTCACTCAGCAAATACACACTACTATATTCTAACGAAAGTCGTTTGTAGAAAAAAAGCGAATTTTGCAATTTACTCAATATTATCTATTGTTAAAATTTTACTCACTAAATTATTAACCATTTCTTTATAGAAAAAGACCTTGAGCCCTCTAGCCCGAGATCTTTATAAGAAGCTTATTTTTTTAAAAGTGAAAACTTATTTTGTCATTTTCCGAGCGTTGTTGGACTGTTTAATCCAATAGCGAATTCCTTTACCGGCGTATGGCTCATCTTGATACCTTGGTATAACATGTAAATGGGCATGCGGGATCGATTGTCCCCCCGTTTCACCTGTATTCCAGCCTACACTGTATCCATCTGGGGAATGTAGCTCGTCTAACCTTTCTTTCGCCTTCTTCAACAGTTGTTGTGAATCGGACCACTGCTTAGCCGAAAGATCAAACACCGTTTCTGTATGTGTCTTGGGGATAATTAATCCGCTTCCCTCTAATACATGTTGTTCTGATTCTTTTTGAATAAAATAACATGTTTCGTTTTCAAAAATAATTTGTTGATCTGCATCCCCCTTAAGGTGGCAAAGCGGACAAGTATTTTCCATGTTCATAACAATCACCCTTCTCTATTAAATACCATAATCCATGATTCTCCACTATTATATGATTGTTACAAGTGTACTATTTTAAGGGAAAACCATCTATTCATATGCAAATCATAAATAGATAGTTTTCATAAGAAAAATGTAATTTTATAAGGGAAAATGTAATTTTGGAAATATTTTTGTCTTTATCTAATAGATTAAGTATGGTAAATTATAAAAAGGGAAAGTGTCGACAAGCTATATTTGCAATCAGTATTCTAACATTGTATGATTGCAAACCTATGTGAGTTAATTTGAAAAAGTATTGTTCATTATTTATATATCGTTTATAAGAGTTCATCCTGCAGTGATGATACGCAGAATATATTGGCAGCTGAAAGCCTTCTATTACTTTTATGAGTATAGATGCCAATCCTCGCTGCCCTCATCTACTATATGTTTGTTTTTCCTACACTAGAATCACTAGTCGAAATGGTTTATCTTTAACAAAATATTCAACTTAACTTCATGACACATATAACCAGCTGAGAGACAGTATAATCAGGGTAAGTAAGCGCTCTCATTAAAGATACCGAAGGGGGTAAAATGTATGAAATTAACAGCAAAGATTATGATTGGACTTGTTCTTGGTGCTGTTGTCGGTTTAGCTTTGCATTTCTTAGCTCCGGACTTATTTGATACCTTGGATGCATACGTGTTTGGTCCACTTGGAACACTCTTTCTAAACTTAATTAAGATGCTAGTTGTTCCTATTGTGTTCTTCTCTATCACTTTAGGTGTGGCTGCATTAGGGGATCCAAAAAAGTTAGGGCGCATAGGTGGAAAAACCATTGCATTCTTCTTAGCCACTACCACCATCGCTATCTCGATAGCCATCGGTTTGGCTTACCTTTTCCAACCAGGCAATACTGGGATCGACACAACTGGGGCTGAATACGAAAGTGAGGCAGCTCCATCAGTAGTTGAAACGTTTACAAGTATTATTCCTACGAACCCTATCCAGTCTATGGCTGAAGGAAATATGCTGCAAATTATCGCCTTTTCTATCTTCATTGGATTTGCACTAACTATGCTAGGTAAAAAGGTTGAAGGTGTAACGAAAGTGATTGAACAAGGGAATGAAATTATGATGTTCCTTGTTAATTTAATTATGCGCTTTGCTCCTTATGGCGCCTTTGGTTTACTAGCCTCTGCCATCGGTCAGATGGGACTTGACGGTGCAAAAGCTATGGCAGCCTATATGCTTGTCGTCTTACTTGGATTGTTCCTGCACGCATTTGTCGTCTACGGGGGCGCTGTTTCTTTAATCGGTAAAATGAATCCGATTCGTTTCTTCAAAGGATTCTTCCCAGCAGCAACTGTTGGATTTAGTACATCAAGCAGTAGCTCAACATTACCGGTTTCCATGAAAACGGCGCAAGAAAACTTGGGTGTACCCAAATCGATCAGTGGCTTTGTGCAGCCCTTAGGCGCAACCATAAATATGGACGGTACAGCAATAATGCAAGGGGTTGCAACGATATTCATTGCTCAAGTATACGGCACTGACTTAGCTTTCACTCAACTTATTATGGTTGTCGTTACAGCCGTGTTAGCAAGTATCGGGACTGCAGGTGTACCAGGTGTTGGACTGATTATGCTTGCTATGGTTTTAAATCAAGTATCCCTGCCAGTGGAAGGGATCGCTCTAATTATTGGGATCGACCGTGTACTCGACATGACTCGTACAGCTATCAACATTACAGGTGATGCTGCTTGTGCTGTTGTTGTATCAGAAACAGAGAAGAAACATGGTTTACCTGAAGAAACACCAGAAACGGATATTAGTTACGTTAGCAGCTAAGTACAAAATACGAAGGAGCAGACCATTTAGGTCTGCTCCCTTCTTTTACAAAAAGAGCCTGACCACTATGAATCAAATCGAGCAGCGGACGTTTATCGAACATTATTTATCTGAACAAACCATTAACGACATTCAATTAATTACACAGGCAGGGATAATGATATTTTCATTGTCAATGGTGAGGCCGTTTTCCAAAAACAAGAAAAGTAGCTGCAAATGTTGTTCATGAAACTGAACTCATAAAGCTCTTCACCAACAAATGCCTCTATTAGATGTGCCAAAATATAAACTTTTATATGGAGGGCAAAAGGATCTGGTTTGCGCTTATTATAGAAAAATCCCCGGACAAGCCATAACAAATTACCCATCTTCCCTTATTTGCACAGAAGCAAGTGACAAACTGATTGCTGACTTTTTAACGGAAATCCATTGCATTATTAGTCCGGCTCACCCCTATCTCACTTCAAGGTTTGCTGATTCTCTTACAACTGAGCATTGGAAGCGATTCTATCCCTCGATCGAACACACACTCTTCCCTATTTTAGTGATTTAAAATGAAAAAAAGTGACTGATACTTTTTCTAACTTCTTACAATCCTCCCCCACTTATTGCAGAGCCTTTATACATGGCGATCTAACCGCTTCGAACATTTTGTTTGATGAAGGAAACATTACGGGGATCATCGATTTTTTCCTTCGGATTATTTCATGCCTTATTCAGTTTTGTCCCAGCCTCTTCGTTTATCATGCTCGAAAATCTGCTAAATCTGCAACCATATCACTAACGAGTGCCTCCTGATAACCAGCTTTTTTTGTGAATCTCATTCTGTCCAAAACTGGTTGTAAATAGGCATCGTCAACAGAGGCAAGCCTATTCAACCGCTCCACATTCAAGTGTACTTCAGATAGGGATTTCTCATAGGCATCCACATCCATCCTCCAGTAATGAACGGAGTTTGGATAGCGGTTATAAAGACGTGTCGCCATTCTCACACCTTCTGGATCCAGGTCACTAGAGTAATAGATCATACAACCATTTCGTACAAGCTGATCTAATAATTGAAGGGCTGCCAACTTGAATTGGCCATGAGTACAAATCAACGGTGCGTTCGGTACTTGATCCAGTATACTTGAAAAGACCCCGGAGTTTTCTACAACCCACACGGTTGTACCATCGCTGGCTGGATACACGGAAGTGAGCTGAACAATTTCCCTCAGTGGTACATTCATCACACTGACTGTTTGGGCAGCTGCCTCCCATAATGGATGGACTTCTGCATCTTTTTCAGCTAATAGATTTGCGACCGTTACATAGTTTGTAATGTCATCCCGAAGCAGGTTGTATTTCTGCAGTAGACTATTGATTGCTTCACTATCACTTGGTATCACTACACCATCCGTTACAGCTAGGACATGAATCCATAGCTTTCCTAAGACTGTATTCAAATCGAGAGCATGTGGATCTCCAGTAATTTTTTGGCTAAATACAGGCAGACGTTCGAAACTATTCGGGAGATCGCGGATCGAACGAGTTAAGACAGCTAATTTGCATTCAAATTGGACAGGCTGATCAAGTAATCCGTAAATCCAGTAGCTATCAGGATGCCTTCCTTCCAAATAGCTCATCCATTCCGCGAGTTCCGGAAACTGAGTCGCCCACTTTTCAAGCAGTACTTGTTCTTTATGCTGCTTGGATAGCTTCGCCTCTTTTTTCGAAATTAGGGTGGTTTGAAAAAAGGCTTCCAGTAGTTCCTTTAAAGAGAGTCCTTCAAATTTTGTGTTTTGCAGCTGCTTCTCAAATCGGACCAGGGATACTTTTTTCTGGGATAAAAGCTCCTCCTCCGATTTACCAAAGAATCTAGCGATCGGCTGTACTTCTTTATTTGAGTAGGCGGAAATGTCGACGGCCCCGCCAATCCGTCCTAACGATTCATATTTCTTTTTAAACTGAGCAAACAGCTGTTGAAATCCTGGATCATCTTTAAAGTAATCTAACGCTGCTTTCATGTTTTCACTACTCATCTCACGCTCACCATCTTACGTTAGACTCTCTTCTTGGGCCGGCAGTTCATTTAAAGATAACTGGTGCCCATCCCATTTATAATGAATGACACTTACAAAGCTAGCATTTTTGGGACGAACGAGTTCGTAAATCGATAAAGCGGAAATCGTCTCATAATCTCCCCAAAGCACTTGTGAATTCATCATATAGTCAAATTCGAGGTGTTCGACCACCTCAAACATTTCTTTAATGTTATTTTCATCGACCCCTGCAAAAGCTTCATCCAATGAAATGATGTAAGGAGCAGATGAGGAGGCTTCCTGATACCTTGAGTAACAAGCTGTAAAAAGCGGGATGTACATCGCCATCGCTTTTTCACCACCACTAAATTTATAGAAAGCATTATTCGTTAATTCACGCTTTGGCTCATTTTCCCTGCGATAAGATAAAGCAAAGGAGAACCATTTGCGGTAATCAAGTACTTCCTTCAACATTTGTAATAACGTCTGGCCTTCTCCTTTTTCCTCGATCAGTTCCTTGGCTTTGGCAATTTTTGATCGAAAGTGTGTGGTAATCCGGTTCAAGTCTTCCTCTTTCAATAGCTTCGCATCTTGTTTCAGCAGCTGGACTAAATCTTTCGTATCCATTTCCTCTTCAGAATCTGCTGTTCTTGGGCGCCAATGAATGGAGAAGGATAATCCGGAAGAGGTATCACGGCTTTCCATGAGCCGGTTCATTTTACTTGTCCACTGCTCTGCCCGCCGAATCCGACTCCTTAACTTATTACCTACTGATTTAAATAAAATTTCTTCATAGAGAGCTTGATCCTGCTCGTCCAGTAAACTTTCTTGTCTGGCCTGATCTTGTTCGATTTCTGACTGCACATAGTATGGCGTGACTTGCTGTCCACGGAAGTCCATCTCAATGATTCTTCGCTCACCCTTCTGGATCCATTGATTGATTTGAACAACTTGCGTATCTTCCGTAGCATCGTTCATCCAATCAAGCTTCTGGATAGGAATCGTCATTTCTCTGCCGCGATATTCCATTAAGTCACTTTGCTGCTTATAAAATTCGCGCGTAAGCTGATCTTTCAGTTGACTAAGCACTTTCTCTTTTAACAAATGCCCGTATGATGTCAGAACCGCTTTACTGAGCTGTGCCAGATTTTCCTCTTCTTGATCGATCTGCACTAACCCAAGCTTGAGTTCTGCCTCAAAAGACCCCGCCCATGCTTGACTCATCAATGTCCAGAATTCGGTTTGACTCTGCTGATCGATAAGCTTCTGTTGATCATATTTCCACTGCTCTTCTTTTCGCGGCAATTCCCTGCTCTTATCGCCTAGTACTTTGGTAACGTCAGCTAACTTCTGCTGGACCTCGCGGATTTGCTCGCGAATATCTGCTGCCCCTTCTTGCTCCAACTGAATATCGATCTGTTTGATATTGATAGCAATCCGTTCCAGCTTATCTGTTAAACTATTGACTTCCCCTCGTAATTCATCCACTTCACTTTCTAACTCACGAAGTCTTTCTTGCACGTCATGAAACCGTCGTAAATCATTTACGTGCTGTGTGTGAAAAGTAATGAATTCAAACAGATCTCGTTGGTACCTTGCCATCACCTGTTTTGCTTCAGAATAAGCGTCAAGACAAGCCTCTAAGGAAAATAGGCGACTTTGCTCATCGATAAACCGCTTCGCTTCTTGTAGACGAGTCCACACCGCTTTTACTTCGTTTGATAAAATTTCCACGCGTTCCCTGTGCTGCTCGATAGCAAATTGAGCGGCCTGAATATGTTTGAATCCTTCCTGTAAATCATGATCAGATGGAAAAGCTACAAGTGCCCGCTTCGTCTCCTCAATCGCCTCTAAAGCTTGATTCAAGGCCGCGTTTACTTGATTTATTTCCTCGTGGATCTGCTCTAACTCAAGTGAGATCGATTGAATTTGCTGTTCACGATACCGTTTTCTAGCTGAACGGCCAATGAAGCGAGCATCGACAGGAGGAGCATGTCCTTCGAAAATTCCCAAATGGTAGCTGCCATCCTCACTGATGGAAAAGCCTTCACCTGCCTTGTCGTCAATCACTACACTTCTTAATACTTCATCAATAAAAGCGGCGGAAAGAACACTATTCTCATCCACGTCCGGTTGTAAGTAGTCAGCAAGTGTGTGGGCCATCGTGTTCGGATTTGGCCTAATCATTCGATCATGCTTGATAAGCAAATCTTGATCTGTAAGCAGCGCGTCTAACATGCCGCTTTCAATGAGGACGGATTCCAGTGTCGCGCGTAATTCCTCCGACACATGCTCTTGAAATTCAACCGCACTATAGAATGGAAGAAAAGCGGCTTGTTTATCTCGTAATTGCTGCCTTGCCTCTTTCGTCGATGGATGTGTGTCTGGCTCAGGGTCTTTCTTTTCTTTCCATTCTTTAAGCTCTGCTTCTTTATCCTCAAGCTTTTCATTCAATGTCTTCATTCGAGAACGAAAATCAGCAACTTCTTCACGCCTTTGCTCCGCATAGTGATGGAGTTCCTCTTTGAACGGAGCGACAACCGCTTCATAAGCGTCTGGTTCATACAAACGATACAAAGTTCGAGAAGCATCCTGAAAGGCGCGTTCAGGTACACGTAACCAGTCATACTGCGGGGCCCATGCATGAATTTGTTGAAGCTTTTGTTCCTTATCCTCTTCAAATAGCCTCGCCCATTCCCGCTTTTCTTGATCCTTTTCATCGAGCTTCTTCTGTTCATTGGCCATTTCTCGATTTTTACCTTGGTAAGCCTCTTTCAACCCTTCATAATCACGGAACTTTTCTTCAAGCTTCTCCAGCTGATTCCTATGCTGTTCCGCCTCTTTTTTCCAAACCGAAAAGTCGAAGGTCCTTCCTTCATGTCTTGAGAAATCTTCCACATTCATAGCATGTGAGTGAAATGAGGCTTCCTCAGCATCCTGTTCGAGATCGTTTAGAAAATCATTCATCTCTGATTGTTGATCAGCAATCGTTCCCTCGAGCTCCGCAAGCTCCTGATGATGTGCACGTTCCTTCTTCTTCTGTTCATCAAGCTTTTCTTCCTTTTTACGAACATCATCTTTTACCTGTTGCGATTGTGTTTGCGCTTCCTGCTTCTCTTCTTCCAAATTCCATACTTTATGAGAATGAAGCCGCTGTTTCTGTTTCTCATATGCCTCTTCTTCTTGCTCATGCTGCTGAATTTCCGCTTTTAATCGTCGGATATCTTCGACAAGTGTATCCTGATTTTCTTTTGCCTGCTCGTAAACTTCCTGCTCGTTCTCTACCCGTTTAACGGCTTGCTGATATTCATTCGCATGGTCAGCCAATAGATATTGATTGTATTGATTGTACGATTTATTTAAGCTCTGAATCGCTTCCTGTTCACGGTTCAGCTGTTCGATCTGTTGCTTCGTTTGATCCATTTGCTCAATCGTATCCGATAAATGACGCAAGTCTTCATCAGATAACGGCGGTAAGGCAGCCTCTAAAATCTCATAAATCACCGTTGGCTTAAAGTCTTTCGAAAGCTTAGGGCTTCGGAGCTGAATTAATAATTTAATAAGATCTTCGTAAGCTTCCATTGTTTCAAAACCGAAGATATATTTGTTTACTAAACTCATATATTCCCTTTGAGTCTGAACGACATGACCGCCTTCACCGATAATATTTTCAAGCTCAATCCGGGAACGGGGGATTTTTTGCTTTTCACCAGCATTTCGTTCATATTTAAACAGCTCTAATTCATGCCCAATTCTTCGGTTATCCGTGATCACAAAACCCCAGAACTTCATTTGTTTTTGACGCCTTGCCTGCAGTCCTATACCGATCGTTATATATTGGTCCATGTCTTCACGTTTAAACTCTATGAACAAATATCCCGTTCGCTCATCCCGATTGACTACCTCTTTTTCCCCAAGCAAATAATCCTCCA
This sequence comes from Halobacillus amylolyticus, assembly GCF_022921115.1. Classification (NCBI taxonomy): domain Bacteria; kingdom Bacillati; phylum Bacillota; class Bacilli; order Caryophanales; family Bacillaceae; genus Halobacillus; species Halobacillus amylolyticus. Next base: position 1,633,243 of record NZ_CP095075.1, read on the forward strand.
TACGACGGGCTTTCGAGCCAAATGGGTCTAATCGGTCCGGTGACTTTTTTCCATCTAATAAAACAGGGAGAAAACTTTGCATCGTAACAGATTTCCCTGATCCATTACTCCCGCGCAGCAAAAGTTTCCCATTTGCGAAGTCAAACGTCTCATCATCGTAATACCAAAAGTTAAGCAAGCCTGCACGATTCATCATCCATTTATTTGTTCGTTCCATTAGGTGAGGCCCTCCTTTTCAAGATAATCAGCCGGGTATTCCCCAATCAATCGTGCTAGAGCCGGATGCAGGACGATCATGCCTGTTTCTCGCTCCGTACTTGCCATTTCCCACTCTTTTAACACATCATAAACTTCCTGTGCCGTCTGCTTACTCGTTTGTTCCCGATATTTCTTACTCCAACCATGGCTTGATTCATCCTTAATCAAAGTGATCAGATGGTCAAACTCTGAGGATGTTAACAAGATTTGCCCATTTGATTGAATGGTAAAATCGCTAATATGATCACGTAGATAGGCAGTAAAATGGAGCGCAATATCTGTGACTGCCTTCTGATCAGGGAAAAGGGTGTACCGTTGCCGTCGCTCTTGAAGCACTAAGAAGGCAGCATTCTTAAACACTTCTAAGCGAAAAGGGGTATGCTCTTCTAAGTCGTCCCGCAAACGATTGCGGAAATTACGGATATAGGCAAAATCTGCATCCTCCTCACTCTCCCGATGAACAACCGGTGAGAACATTAACTTTCGATAGACTCTTTTTCGGCGAGCATCGGTCTGATGCCGCTCCCATTCACTATCTAGAATTTCTCGCGTTGTCTTGTATTGGAATAAGTCGTCAGGGTAGGATCTCATGAAGTACCTCGCATAAACAGTAACTTCATATAACACCTCTTCTCCCTCATTGTTCGCAAATAAATCCACATCACCATCGACCGTTTTAATGATTCTCAGCTCGACAAGCTGCTTGAGGGCACGAACTAGAGACTTGCGGTGCTGATAGTTCGTCCAATCCAGGGGAAATTCTCCTGGATACAAATCACGGATATCTTCTGTAATATCAGATAACAGGAATTGCTCGTCCACTGATCTCCGCTCTGTAAAAGCTAGTCCGCAGCAAAAAATCGCATAATCCATCGACTGAGAAAATTGCGGCATTCCCATCCACGACTTCGGATCAACAGGAATCTTCTCAAGTTTAATAAAATGCTGATGAACGATTAAATCAAAGCCGAACTTATCAGACACGTATCGTTTGAGCTTGTTTTCCCGTTCACGAATAAGCTGGTAGGCCGCCGGTTCCTCTGAACGCAGCACCCAAAACTGTTCAAACAACTGGCCTAATGCTTCTTGTGCCTTTTCATCAAATAGGGACTCTTCCATTAGCTATTCTCCTTTTCGCCAATAAATTGAAAAGTAGCTTTGGGCATTTCCAGTTCACCGTCTTCTGAGCGCAACACAACCCGTGCCCCTTCCACAAGCTCTACATGAACTCTTCTGCCGTATTCTGTCTTAATTGTTCGATCTTTTCGCGCCATCGCCTTTCCTAACCAAGTCAGGAGAATCTTGCGAACATGTGACTCAACAACTGGCAGGTCCTCCACATGGATCGCATCATGGTTCACATATTTTTCGATAAGCAGCTTCTCCTGCTTTCTTTTTTCTAAATGAATCTGCATCATTTCTTGTTTATCTGAGGTCCGACTTTCAATCGCACCTGCTTTCGTCTTCTCTTGATAGTTCCTTATTCTCGGATTTGTTCGGTGAATCATCGGCTCCTCATCCCATACATCCAAATAAATATCATCAGATGGGATTTGATCACTCCATAAATGTCTAGTATGAAAAACACCAAAAGCGACCGAAGAAAGTTCGTGCGCTTCTTCAATGTTCTCGATCGATGCAAACCAATTGGCCAAATGAAGGTAATCTTTCTTACGGCTGCGGAAATACTGATGTCGCTCCCCTAAACGCTGGACCACTCGAGTGATCCGGCGAATCGTTTCATTTGTGCGCATTTGCAGCATCTCGAATTCACTTTCTCCATGCGAACCACCAAGAAACCATGCCTTCAAACTCCACCATTTCTGCATGTTCTCTTCTAACGGATCTTCATCGCTATCTTCTTCAAAACGAAAGACTTGGTCCTGATGATCAATAACTTGGGTAAAAAAGCCCTGAAGATCATGACGACCAAGTTGTGACAATAAATCTTGGATTTGTAAAACGGTACTTTGTAAGGCGATAATAAAATCACGCAAATACATCGTAAACTGATCCTTATAGACGAGAAAGGCCTCTGTCTGCATACGCTCTTCGACTTCTTCACTATTGATATAAGCAATATAATCCGACGTATTCTGAGTAATTTGTTTAAAGTACGTCATCACGTCCTCAAAAATTTGTGCACACTCTTCATTAGGCTTACTCTCTTTTTGATGAGCAATCGCCTCCACTTGCAGCAATGATTGGTAGATACGGTCAAACTGAGTTTTTTCTAAAGAACCACCGAAATTCTCACCAATTCGTTCCAATTGGACAAGCATCCGCTCAAACTCTACCGTGTAAGGCGTGCACTGGTACCTAAACCGTTTCTTCTTAAATTCCTCAACAGTTCGCGACCTTCCAAGCTCCTGTCGGGCCAGTAAATTCCCCCACTTCACCAGGGCATCCAAATCTTGATGGAGGGCCTCTTCCGTATAATCTTGAAAGTCCGGTGACTCTTTCAGGTGAGCATAAATCTCTTCAGGAAACAGAAACTCCCTCATCCGCTCATGCTGTATATAAAAGTAGCGAAGGATCGCCCGATAACTCCAGGATTTCTCCGCCGTCAAATAAGTTGCCTCTTTCACACGTTTAAATGAATGTACCACCTGGCAGCCTCCATGTATGTCGATATTTCTTTTATTATATCAAAAAGTGTGGTAATTCATAGATTGTAAGGGACCATTCGCTGCAGCTGTTTAGATGTTAATATATTATTTTTGTGGGTTTTTGTGGAAAAGCAGTTTTGAGTTTTGCTGGGGAGGGGTAAGTTCTAGTGAAGTCTATTCGTATGACCCTGAAAGGAAACGCTTTCTTTTTTATGGTAAAATGAAATCACCCCCACATCAGAAAGGATGTCACTATGTACGGATTAGATGACAAAAGACAAGAAATTCTTGGTTTTATTGATGGCATTACAAATGAGCAATCGCAAGTGAAACCTGATGAAGAATCCTGGTCGATGCTAGAAGTACTTGAACACCTTTACTTAATGGAACAACTCGTTATTTATCAAATAGGAAAAGCTCTTAAAGAAGGCGATGACCAGCAAGTAAGTGAGAAACCGATCCACCGTACACCCGACCGCAGCCGTAAAGTTGCTGCACCTGAAGCCGTCCAGCCTAAAGGTGAATTCAAGTCATTGGAGGATGCTAGAAGTGGTTTAGCAAAAAGCAGGGAAGCCACGATGTTTTTGATCCATAATAAAGACGAAGAAACCTTAAAAAACCGTGCTTTCCCTCATCCTGCTTTTGGTGATATGAATCTAGTACAATGGGTTGAATTTATTGGCTGGCACGAGCTTCGTCATCTCGATCAAATGAAAGAAGTAAAAGAAAGCATTTCCTAGCTAAAAGGACCGGCTTATTACAGCCCGGTCCTTCTTAGTGCTATTGTAATTCATAGCCACTTATCGTGGGGAACCTCCGGCAAAGCTCCTAACATTAGCTTAAAGGATAATTGCGCGAAATTCCCGTTAATTGCACAAAACTTCGATTAACTGCACGAAATTTTCAATATATGCATATTTGGGTGCTTATTACACAATTCTATCGATCACACGAAAATAAACCATAGAATAGATGTTACGACAATCGCCACAACCCCTTGCAAAAGCGTTGCCATCGTTTGTGCTTTGTATGCTTGCGTGATCGACATGCCACTGAATTCTTTTACGACCCAGAAATAGCTATCGTTCACATGGGAGACAACCATCGCTCCTGCACCAATAGACATGACGACGAGAGATAACGGAACAGCTCCCTCAATCCCAAGTTGCGGCAGTAACGGGGCAATCAGTGTTGATGTGATTACAATGGCTGCCGTAGAAGACCCTTGGGCACTTTTAAGAGCGGCCGCAATGATAAATGGGATAAAAATAAACAGTGCACCCGTAAACAGCTCGCTTCCTGCCATTCCTTTGATGAGATCAGCAATGTTTGTTGAGCTAATGACTGAGCCAAATGCACCACCAGCCCCTGTGATTAACAGAATCGGCGCCGCTTCCTTTAAAGCAATTCCTATCCAATCTGTTAGTGTTTCCTGATTGAATGTTGGAAGCAATAAGATAGAAAAAAGTACACCCACTAATAAAGCAACAACTGGTGAACCCAGGAAGAGGAAGAAGTCAAATAGGTTTCCCGACCATCCGGCAAAAGTGATGACAGAACTGAATCCAATTAATAGAATAGGCACAACAATCGGTGCGAAAGACTTAAAGGTTGACGGCATTTCACCGAATCCTTTAATGATTTCATCGTAATCATAGTCTTCTTCGTCACCGTCTTCAATTTCAATCTTTGTCCCAGCTTTTATAGCCCAAATATAACCGGTGATGATAACGGGTATGGCCACAATTAATCCAAACAGAATAACCGTACCTAGATAGTCTTCTGCTCCAATGTTTCCAGCGGCCGCGATCGGACCTGGCGTTGGCGGCACAAGGGTATGTGTCGCAAACAAGCCTGTAGAAAGAGCGATCGCCATTGATGCGACAGTCACTCCAGTCTTTTTCGCAAGCGCTTTCTTAAGTGACGATAAAATAACGTAGCCTGAATCGCAAAATACAGGAATACTGACAATACTTCCAATTGCACTCATCGCGAGCTGCGGTCTTTTTTCACCGACCATTCTAAGAACAACCTCCGCCATTCTTAGGGCTGCTCCCGACTTTTCCAAAATAACCCCAATGATCGTACCAAATACGATCACTAGACCAATGCCGCCCATCAGACCACCAAAGCCGCCATTTACTGCCTCAACGACATCAGCCAGGGGCAATCCTGCGAGTATTCCGATAGCAAAAGCGCCAAAAAGTAAAGATAAGAACGGGTGTAGATTAAACTTTGCCGTTGCTAAAATAACGAATAATACCCCTAATACGATCACGAGAATCAATCCTATACCTTCCATGGTCTCACTCCTTCATCAATTTTATAAATAGATGGGTCAATTGCCTGCAAGCCTCATACAAATAACCCTCGCCCTCATTCATGCATTCTGCTAATGTTCTTGGGCCAGGGACGATCGAAAAACAGCCGGAAAACATTTCATTCATTTTTCTTAAGTCACCTTCAAGACTCCCAGATAGTAGAATCGCAGGTTTGCCAAACGTTGTAGCCAGATTAGCCACATAGCCTGGTGCCTTGCCATACAACGTCTGAACATCGCTTTGCCCCTCACCCGTTATTACGAGATCGGCTTGTTGAATGGCGGCCGCAAGCCCAATGGCATCCGAAACAAGCTTCGCACCTGAATGCAGTTCAGCCCCGATCGCTAGGAAGGCAAATCCTAATCCGCCAGCTGCCCCTGCTCCTTCTTCATTAGCAAATTGCCGGTCAGTGGCCTGTTCGATTAGCCTGCCATATTTCCCTAAAGCTTTATCATAGGCTTCGATTTGATCAGAGGTTGCTCCTTTTTGCGGACCATACACGTGACTGGCTCCACGCTCTCCTGTTAACGGATTATCAACATCGCAAGCAACCTTGATCGTGACATCCTTTAACCGAGGATCCACAAAGTTAAGATCAACAGTATCTACCTGGAAGATATCTTTTCCAAAAGGACCCACAGGTTTACCGTTTGCATCGAAGGCTTTCATTCCTAAAGCCTGTAGCATCCCGAGACCGCCGTCGTTTGTCGAGCTGCCGCCAAGACCGATGATAAACTGCTTATTCCCACGGTCTAATGCGTGGAGAATCGCTTCTCCCATTCCATAGGTTGTCGTCAGATCGGGGTTCCTTTTTTCACGTGGAACCATTGGCAAGCCAGAAATGTTCGCCCCCTCAATCACAGCACCTTCATCTTCTATTTCAACGAAACTACTTTCAGAATCATCACCTAAAGGACCGCGGCATGTAAACGAAACACGCTCCCCTTTTGTAGCTTTTAACAAAGCCTCAAGGGTACCCTCTCCACCATCAGCCATCGGTTTAACGATAGTTTCAATGCGAGAATCAACGGAGTGGATCGCTTTTTCCATAGCTTCAGATGCTTGAGCAGATGTGAGACTACCTTTAAATGAATCTGGTGCAAGTACAATTTTCATAAAAAACTCCTTAAACCGTTATTACCTCTATTCAATCGAAAAATGATAGATAAAACAATTGGCCGTCCACACAAAATTTTCTGACTACTGAAAACGTTTTCTAGTGCAAATGCACAATCCCAATTTTCACCAACAAAGCCTGAAGAATAATCGCATCCTTAAATACTCTTGGATCAAGTCCTACTTTTTTATGGACTTGTTCTAAACGATAGACGAGGGTATTTCGATGTATATGCATGTCAGCACTTGTCCTATTCACTTTCAAATTTGAGGCAAAATAACATTCAAGGGTATCCATATAGGCATTTTCAAGCTTTTCAAGGCGAATTTGGTATTCTTTCGTCAACTCTTCAAGTATTGTTGGATCAATGTGATAGAGCAACCGCTTCATTTGAACTTGCTCACTATAGGAAAACTTTTTACGACCTAACTTTATCGCATCAACCGCTTTGAAATACGAACAGCGCAGACCGGCGAGCCCATATTCATGAGTTCCCACACCTATAGACACGTCTGTTGCTTCCAATTTTTTAAAAACCTCTTCCACGACTATGGATGAATTTTTATAAGGGAGGGCAACAATCACCTCTTTCTCTTGATGTGGAACAACAAACAGAGGTTGATAGCCTTGGGTGTTAAGGATTTGCCGCACCCTTTCACTCCATTCAAAATGATTAGTCACCTGAAGAATAACCACCTGCCAGTTGGCTTTCACATCAACGCCCAGCGTATAAGTCGCCTCATTAAGTAAATACTCCTCGTCCATTTTTATCGGATGAAGCAGCTGCTGAACCCAATTATTCCACTGTCTTTCCTGGTAAAAGGCTTGACGCTGAATGTATATTTGCTCAAGAGCAATCTCAACAGACCCCCGCGTCATCCCGGCCGCCTGCATGACATCATTTGGATTTCCTGTCAGACCCACAACTCCTGCTAATGATCCTCTATGAAAAATCGGCAAGTTCACCCCAGGTCTAACATTGGAAAATCGCTCCACGTCATCATCATGTATGATTTGAGCCTCTTGACTGTCAATCACATTCTGCGCCCCTCCATGCAATTGATCAAAACGGGATTCATCGGTGCTGGCTACGATTTTTCCACTCGGGTCCATTAAGTTAATTGGAACATCGATATATTGTGAAAGCCGTGAAATGATTTCTTCTCCAAGTTGCTTTGTAAGCTCCATATCTTTCTCCTCCTTATGCTAGACCTTCTTATTTTAACCTAGTTGGTGATGTGACTTTTCAAGGTAAAAGGAAAGCCAGAGAAACGGTGCCCCGCTACTCTGGCCTTTACCCCTCAAGTTTATAAAGCTTGTTCGAATGTTCACCACTAGCCAACGGCACCCTATTCTTCGCGCAGAACGAGTGCCGATTTTTTCCTAGACTTGATCCAAGAGACAGTTACTGCTGCAATTAACACAAATCCGAGATAGCCCATTAACGGGTAGACTGTGCTGACCAGATCCGTAAATCCTACAAGACTTGCTGCAAACGAGAGAAGTCCGATAACAATGACCGAACCTTTAAACTTGGTGGTGTCAGGTTGTACAAAACGTGCGGTAAAAGAATATAGCATGCCGACTGCAGTATTAAAGACCATCGAGAGCAGAGCGATCGTCATCAGGATACCAACGATAGGTGAAATATCGGAAGCTAACACCAATGTTGGCATGTCAACTCCTTGCAATTGATTGATATTCGCATAGATTCCTAAATTGATGAGAACGACTAAAATACCAAGGCAAATCCCACCGATGACAGCACCCTTGCCAGCCGACTTTTCATCCTTCGTGGTCGCACCGATAAGTGTCATCATCGAAAAGCCGACCGCAATATTGAAGGCAACATATAGCAATGCACTTAGCAGCCAGTTCGAAGCCGCAGATGGTTGTGTTAAAGCAATACTTTCCAATTCTGCTAGATTTGCGTCACTAGTGAAAAAGGAATAAATGGTGATGATGATAATCAACGCTAACATATAGGGACTGATTAAACTAATCACCGAAATCACCTTATCCGTATTAAGACAGAGCGTTAATATCGCTAGAATTACCATAAGGATATTGCCGATAACCGGTGAAGTGCCAAATTGCTGTTCGAATATCGACCCACTCCCAGCTACCATGATCGTGGCCACCCCAAATAAAAAGAATGTCAGTGTAATATCAACTACAGGTCCTAAATATTTACCACAAATGTAGCGAATGACTTTTTTATGAGAAGAGACTTGTAGATTTGCCCCTAGTTGTATAAGTTGCATTCCAATAAAGGCAAACAAAAATATCGTGATCACCGCACCGATAATCCCCCACAGACCAAAGCTTGTAAAAAACTGGACAATTTCCTGTCCTGAAGCAAATCCTGCTCCAATAATAATGCCGACATAAGCACCAGCAATTCGCAGAGTATTTTTCATAGTTGACGTTCTCTCCTTTGAAAGGCCTTACACTAATTATCATGAATTAAGTTTATCAGACTTGTCAATTTTCGACAAAATTAATAAGTCTCGTAATCTATTGGTTTCGAGAGAGATTCTTGTTACATATAAACCCTTGCACTCCTCTTAACTCAACAAGCTACCCCCCTATCTAATAAACGCACTTTTCAGAATTTATTTCAAAATTAACCTTGACATTATTAGGTGACTCATATTAAGATTAGACTCAAATTTAATAAGCTTATCTAGAGAAGCTGAGGGATCTGGCCCTGTGAAGCTTCAGCAACCTCTGACTGTTGTCAGAAAGGTGCTCCGTCCAGCAAGATCTTTATCTTGGGAGATAAGAGCGGCACTTTATAGCTAACCCTCTTTTCTCATTAAAGAAAAGAGGGTTTTTATTGTGATAATGATGATGGCTGTCAGTGAATGAAACGTAAAATAATCCAGCATTTATTAGGAAAGGGAGATGTCATATGAGTGAAATTGTATTATTATCTGGAAGTCCTTCTGAGGAATCAAGGTCAGAGCTTGTACTAAATTATTTAGCACAATTGGTGGATCAGGAGGGACTATCCACAGAGAAGATTTCTGTCCGCAATGTGTCGCCGGAGGACCTATTTTATGCACGCTACGATAGTGAGGCGATTGAGGAAATTGCAACAACGATTCAACAGGCAAAAGGAGTGATTGTTGCTTCCCCTGTATATAAAGCGTCGTACTCTGGAATTCTTAAAGCTTTAATTGATTTACTGCCACAGGATGTGTTAAAGGACACACCAGTCTTCCCTATTATGACCGGCGGCAGCAAGTCTCATTTGCTCGCGATTGAGTATGCGTTAAAACCATTGCTTGCCACGTTAAAAGGGCAAAATTTGAAAGGCGTCTATTTACTTGATCATCAGATCGACAAATCCAACCCGGTACAGCCGATTACGAATGAGGATTGCGACCAACGCTTAAAGAAACAGCTAGTGTATTTCCTTCAGGTTATTAAAAATCAAGTTCCAATAGCTTTTTAACATGTTTGTTTTTTAAAAGTTTGTGGCTATTTAGGGTGATTTTTTGACCTACAGAAAAGGAAAGATTAGCAGTTAGCCGAGGGAAATACGCGAGACTGTGGAAAAGCGGGCCAGTCGAGACCACACAATAAAGGACGAAGAGGGAGTTCGATGGTTCGTCCACGGAAGTTCTGTGTCTTCAGATCAAGAGCCTTAAAAATTTAAATCTTAACTGAAAAAATACTGTAGTGCATTGGAATCCTAAAATTTTGCGGTGGTGTTTTAGAATAAAATACCTCTGCACCGTTTCTCCAAGTGAGCGTGCACCGCATCCCCCCTTTTCTTGCAGTCCTTTAAAAGGCTTTGCGGGCATTATAATAGGTTAAGAAGTCACCCCACCTTCAACTGTAAACAGGGTGGCTTCTATTTCTATAAACTTACCTGAAGATGCACATTAACAAATGTTTTTTTCCAGTATTAGCTAACTGGAATCACCATCCAACTTTAATTCCATCAGTGTGGAAACTTCCTGAAACCCAAGTTTTTGATAAAGATGTTTTACATGGTTTCCCGAAAATACGTTCAATTGAATTTTTTTGTATCCTTCATCTTTTAAGTGTCTCACTACTTCTTTACATAACTTTTCTGCTACTCCTTGATTGCGGTACTGTGGAAGAACGTAAATTTCTGGAATAAACATGACCATTTCATCAGTATAGTAGTCAGTTGTCCTTCCTACACCAATCCATCCTTGGATCACATTATTATGACAGTCAACAAGGTAATATCCACCGTCTAATAAAAATGGGGCCACCATTTGCTGTACCTTATCCGGTACTGGGTCAACATACCCCATGGTCGCTTCCTTTAATACTTCCAGAGAATGTCCAAGTATCTTTTGTGTTTCACTATAAGTAGCCTTTCTAATTGACATCTACCTTTCCCTCCTTTGCTGACAGATATGCTAATGAAGTTTATTTGACTAAGGAATATTATAAATTTTCGGGAGTAATTCCCCTTCTCATAACGGCAGCTTCGGACGTGGTTTAATTTATTCATAAGAACCCAAAAAAGGGTGTTGAAAAACACCACAGGCTGTCGAAGGATTCGACAGCCTGTTATGGTACCGCTATTCTACAGTTCGGGTAAACACCAAGTTTTAGTTGTCTTAGTAGACACCACCAACAAAAGCAGTCCCTACGATAATGAGTAGGATAAATAAAACTACAATAAAGGCAAATCCTCCACCGGCACCATAGCCAACACCTTCGACTTCTGCACTCATTACAACACCTCCATATCCATTTGTTCCTACTGTATGTATGTCAGGTAATTCCGACATGGACAATGTCCCAATTTTTACATATGTGGGCGCAACCTTTAGTATGATTCGATGTTTATTAAGAATTAGGTTAGAAGACGGGACATTCGCACTGACAGGATCCAGTTAAAAACATAAATTATTATGAATAATACTAAAGGAGGAATGAACATGGGTTTTTACGGTAATGGATTTGGCGGATACGGTGGCTATGGCAATAACGTAGGAGGATTAGGCGGTGGTTTTGGTGCTCCTTGGTGTCCAAAGCCTGTAGTTAAACCGGCTGTTGCACCTCGTGGTAATGGATTTGCGCTAATTGTCGTACTATTCATATTACTAATTATCATCGGTGGGGCTGCATGCGCATAATCGTTTTTAATCTTGAAAACCGAACACCTTAACATCGAAACTGACAATAAGGTCGGGTAATATATGAAAATGAGGATCCATTACAAGGATCCTCATTTTTTATTTAGGCTGTTTGAATCAATTTCATAATTTAGGTCCCATGTGCCCCATTGGATTCAAGACGTAAGAAAGAAAGCACCTCCCCAAGTTTAGTCAAGTTTTTGAAATCATTGTTATTAGGTGAAGGGTAGTAATCTGGAAGACTCAGTCTCGAGATATGTTTCCGTTGCCTTGGATGAAGAGGGAGGTCCGGGAAATCAGTCGCTTTCCGTGAGCATGCGCTGAGCCTCCTGACTCCGTCCCCGAGGTTTCACCTGTCATGTTCATCCCACAGGAGATTCCTATGGAAAAGACGGGCCAGTCGAGAGCGAGCATATTTCCCTCTGCAATCCTCATATACAAAAAAACAACAATCTTTACTAAAAGAGCCTTTATTTAGAACATTTGTTTAAGCTTTATTGCAAAGTGCATTAAGTTCGCATCCTTACCCATTCTACCCGGATGATTGACAAAAGGTCTAATCCGATCTAAAAATATCTGATCACATCTTTTATTTGGACCAAATTGGAGATCTGTCAATATAGTGGACATTCATAGACCGGTATTTGAACCATTCTTTTTCTTCCGCGCGTCCTCTTTCGAGACGCTTGGATGCCTCCGCCTAAAGGAAAGAATCAAAAACCAATTCATTCCTTTAGGCAGAGGACATTTGGTTCTTTTTGAGCTTTTTATCATGGTTCATTTTATAGCTCTTTTCTTTTTCTAACGGAGTTAAATAGTCCAATGTAGAATGGATTCGTTTTTGGTTATAAAAATTGATGTAAAACTGAATGGCTAGTTTGGCTTCTGCTTTTGTCTCATAAACATGTTTGTACAGGTATTCTTTTTTCAGAGAGGCAAAGAAACTCTCTGCACATGCATTGTCGTAGGGGTTTCCCTTCCGACTCATACTTATGGTCGCTCCTGCCTCCTTAAGTGTATCTAAATAAGCCTTAGAACAGTACTGAGAGCCACGATCTGAATGGTGAATCCAACCCGACTTAGGGTTACGAATGGCCAAAGCCTTTTCTAAAGCTTTTAAGCACAGGGTGTGATCCATATGATCGTCTAACTGATAACTTATGATCCGTCGGGAAGCAAGATCAATAACAGGATTCAGATATAAAAAGCCTTCTCCTGTGTGAATATAAGTAATATCAGTAGCCCAAACCTGGTCTGGGGCCTCTGGAAGAAAGTCACGGTTTAAATGGTTTGAGTGAATGGTTTCATCGTGATCAGAGTCTGTCGTATTGATGAACTTTTTAGGTGGTGTGGCATAAAGGTCCAGTTCTCTCATTCGATTCGTCACTTTCTTTTGAGAAACCTCCACCTGATCCACTTCTCGAAGCATAAAGTGGATGCGAGGGCTGCCGTAACACCCATAATTATCATGATAATGGAAGAGGATCCGTTCATCGATATAACGGTTCCAAGCCTCTCTTTCCGTTTCTTCTCTGTCCAGACGATTCAAATAATCATAATAACCAGATTTAGACACACCAAGAACTTGGCACATCCTCGAAATGGTGTGTTCGTGTCGGTGTTCATGAATGAACTTGAACTTCACTACTTTTCCTGATTGAAGATGTGCATGGCCTTTTTTAAAATGTCGACTTCCTCCTGGAGCTCTACGTTACTTTTTTTCTCTTTTTCATACATTTCCTTGTACTCAGAGGCGGTCAACAGTTGATTCTGTGCTTCTTTTTCTTCCTTCTTTTTTTGGTCACGATACTCCGTCTTCCATCTTTTAAGGTTACCGTAGGGAATATCGAGTTTCTGACTAAGGTCCGTCATTTTGTGTCCGTCCAATTCCATTAACTTCACAACATAAAGCTTAAACTCAGGGTCATAATTTCTGTACTTTTGGGTCAATGTGAACACGTCCTTTAATGCTTTGTGATGATTAAAACATGGTTCAATACTTGTGTCCACTTTTTATACTAACTCTAAAATCGACGGTAACAAAGGTCATGTTCCATGCAAATTGCATCCAGTTGATTTATAGGAGCACCCGGCCCATTGCACCCAGGTCCTCAGTATCGATAATCACGAAAACAAGCCATATAATTACTCCTTTTGCAATAATTTTTCTATCATTCTATGTATCGCTGGAATAAAGTGTTTAATATATATGACCACAATCCAAAAAATGTCGACAAAGTGTTCACGTTTAGACAAGGCTTCAGCAACAAAAATGCGGATGTTCCAAAAACTTAGGAGCGATACAAGTAAGGATCGTGAAGGTTAGGAACTAGGGTCATACGCACAGACAGGATAAAGTCGACTAACACAGGTTAAATAAGGAAGTCGAAGGGAGGAAAAATAATATGGGATACGGTGGTTATGGCTACGGCGGCGGATTTGGTCCCCCGTGGTGCCCAAAACCTGTTGTTGCCCCTAAGGTAGCACCTCGTAGTAATGGATTTGCTTTATTAGTTGTCCTATTCATTCTACTAATAATTGTGGGTGCAGCTGCATGTGCATAGTTTTTTTAAATCTTTACCAAGACTGGATTCATTAGCATCAAAGGAAACGATTAATGTGGAGAGGGAACCGCGTAATCCTCAGGTGACTTGGTAACCGAACCAAAAGTAATTTTTTAAAATCAAATATCACCTTTGGAATCTTTTATTCCATGGGACGAGTCCTAATCGTACCCTTATGTAACATTTAGCCCCCCCTCACATAGGTTAGGTGTGTGGTCAAAATTCTGTGTGGTGGTGGAGTATGATGAACAACCCCTATCTTGATTTGTTAGCTTATTTTGGAATCGGCGGGGCCCATCCGGGTGGGATTCAATTAACGAAGGATTTATTGAGTAATGAAAAGATCCTACCTAACCATTATGTGTTGGATATTGGTTGTGGAACAGGACAAACAGCTGAATTCTTAACCCAAACGTACGTCTGTAGAGTTACAGCCGTAGATAATCATCCCATTATTATTGAAAAAGCGAAAAAAAGGCTGGAAAACCGAACGGAGCTTGCGGATGTAGTGAAGGGAAATGCCCAGAATCTACCGTTTAGTGAAAACTCGTTCGACCTTGTCCTATCGGAATCCGTCGTTACATTTACCGATATTGACAAGACGTTATCGGAATTATTTAGAGTACTTAAACGTAATGGACACTTGATTATGATAGAAATGACAGCTGAAAGTCCTCTTTCAAAGTCATTACACAAAGAGGTCTGCAACCTGTATGGCATAACGGACGTTTTATCCGAGAAAGAATGGACAGAAAAGCTTCGGAAGGCTGGGTTTACCCATGTTGAAGTCATCAGTACACCGTCTGAACTAACCCAGACAGAAATTACGGATATCGCTCTCTCTGAAAATATAGGCGAGGAACTATATGACCTCTGGGATGAACACACTTCATTACTAGAGCAATCTAATATTCCCCTCGGATACCGGGTATTCCGCTGTAATTGAAACAGCTCCTGACCGATTCACCCTTTGGTCAGGAGCTGTTTTTTGATCCATTAAAAACATTACTTATATGGGAAGTTAGATCCTGCTATCAATTTTTCAGAAGACATTGTCAGCATATCCCTACTGTTGAAACACTCCTTACGCTTAATGAACGAATCAATAATTTGAAACCCTATATTATATCCAATCCATTTCGGAAGCTGTGCATTCCCCTTACCATATAAAAGGATTTGATGTTTATCGTTCCCTTTAGTATTTAAGATGGGAACAAATTGCTTTTCCCAGATGTTCCGGGCTTCTCCATACGTATATATTCTTGTCCAAGGGGCTAACCACTTTTTGCCGTACAATTCTTGAACGGCGCATTCCCCAAGCCCTTCCATAACCAAAGAGTCTTTTAGATAAAGATCTTCTGCCTCCACGTTTAGAAAGCTTAATCGACAGGCATGGTTATATTCATGAGCTAAAAGGGCTTTTATCTCTTCGCTTACTACATGAGGAGATAAAAATAAAAATAACGCTTCCTTGAATGCAACACCATTTTTGTGGGGCAATCCTTCATTGAATGGAAGATGCGCATATTTTATAGGGAATATAAAAATTGGAAGATCAGGTCCCTCCCATTCTTCTTTCAAGTGATTGAATTCTTTTTCTACGATCTCCCACATATTTAATTCTTCCATTTTATGAAGTGTAGGTGTAATATCATTCCATTCCTCGGGCTCAAACAATCCATATTTCAACAACAAGTAGTGTAACTCCTCAATGTTCATCATGGGAAATAAATCCTTAAACGGGTTGCATAAAATCTCGCAATGCCCAACATAATCCCCCTTTGAGGGGCCTTTACATTTTTCGACGTATTGACGCAGCCACGGTTGAGTTTCAATTAGCGGCAAGACACCTCCCCCTTTACTTGCATGTTTTCTTCATGTATATGCATAGTCAATCTGATTAGGAAGCGAATTAAACATTCTATGGGTCATTGTACGAATGATCTCAAAACTACGCAAAGGTCCATGCAATCCAGAATTAGTTTCATATTCTAATAATGCATACTTTTTATGTGAATCTGACGAAAAGGAGTGTACGTATGTCTTGCTCGCATATCTATAATCTCTGCTGCAGGTACGAAGGTAGAAAAGTAAGAATAGCAGGTCATGATGGAAGAAACCATGTAGGCCATATCACAAGAGTCGATAGAGACAGAGTCTGGCTTCGTCCTGAAGGAAACTGGGGTGCTTTTGGATACGGGGCCTTTGGTGGCTATGGCGGTTATGGCTATGGCGGCTATGGTTACGGTGGTTATGGCGGCTACGGCTACCCTATAGCTCTAGGTGCCATTGCTGGGATCGCTTTAGCCTCGGCTTTTTTCTGGTAGTAGGCTGATTATGTTATAAGGAAATTGAGGTTCCCTAAGTTAAGGGAACCTCTTTATTGTTGCCAGATAAATCCCCTCTTATAGGGGTGTGCCTCGAATTGAACTTTCCTCTACCCACACATTATCGTTTTTTGTAAGAAATCTTTTAAAACCCTGCTGATAATCCCGCAATGGCAGTCAGCGGCAGAAGAAAGCTTCCAATGCCACCATATCCATAGCCTCCTCCATAACCCCCGTATCCATAACCTGGGCCGTAGCCTGGACCATAGCCTCCGCCGTATCCGTAGCCCCACTGTCTGGAACTATTACCCGGGCGCTGGCTGGCTAACGTTACATGGACGTTCTCTACATCTACATGATCAATGTAAACGTTAAAAGAATCACCGCTGAAGGTTTTCATATGCACCTTTTGATTTTTGTGTTTTTGACAAAGTTTATACATCTGCTCAACATGTTTTTGATTATTGGGCATGTTACCCATATGACTTGCGTTCATTCCATGATGCATCTTTTCCATTCCCCCCGTAGTCTGATATCGTTTTTAACAAGCATTCTTTCACAGGTTATTCGTTTACAGGGCACGTGTGTAGGTTACAAGCGAAAAGGGGCAAATGCCCTATATTTGAGTTTTTTGTTTCACGATATCTATAGGTATCGAGTTTGTTTGTATGTCTATGCAAAAGCCTATTTTTATAAAAGTGGTGTATTGTACCTTCCGATAGACGATGTTTTAAATAGGATAACTGAAAAGGGGGTGTAATAATGAGTGGATATGCTGGTGGAGGATTCGCTTTGATTGTTGTCCTCTTCATCCTACTAATTATCGTTGGAGCCGGTGGTTTCGGCGGCGGCTTCGGTGGATATGGTTATTAGGTTTGAGTAGAAAAAGTTATTAAGATGACCCCTTAGGTCAAAGTACGTGCAAAAGCTGCATATTTCCTTGAGAGAGGGTATGCAGCTTTTTCCTTTTCATCGTTTATTTACATGAAGACTTGTTGTAATTCTGCGGCTTACCGTCAAAATTATGTGAGGACTTTAATGCTAACACAATCGCTCTAATGCCATTTCCACATAAAATGTAGTAACCAAACGAATAGATATACGTCCATTTGATATAAAGTACAAGCTCTGCCCAGACTGAAAAAGGTTCACCCATAAAGGCAAAAACATCAGCCATCAAGACTAAAGCCATACTATACGATTCCCAAGTATGAATATTGATATAACAACATAAAGGCAACTGGAATCATAGATACATCGAAAGCAAATGCCCTAGGAAAACCAGGGATTAATTCGGTAGGATACACCCAAAACTCCACTTCAGTAACGAAAATATCCAGTAATGTAGTGATAATAATGGCCAACAAACCAATTAATACGATTTCAAGGATTCTAGTCCTATCAATAAGTTTCGTCCATATGATCCAAGGCATGATTAAAAAAGCAACAAGCAACCACCAATTCCATGTGAAAAGTTCATATTCAATCCACTTTTCTTTATCAATCCTTAAGGTCTTTTGCTCTAATTCATGGATTCTCCAAAGAATTATAAATTTATCATTCATGGGATATCATGTCACCTCTTTGCTTCCTGTTACTTTTCGCTTACCGAACGTTGTTTTATACAAATGGAGCAACTTTTTTATGCGATTGTTAGCAAAGATAATCTGCGATTCATTAGGCAGTTCGCTACAACACGGATCACCAACATGAACTATCTGATCACCCAATATCCAGAAGTATTGAATAAAAAGATATGGAAATAATTGATGCTTACATAGCAAAATGAACAAGTATGGTTACCTGCTCAATCAGTTGCCTTTATTTTGTTATCTCAGCGGAAGTGAGCAGAAACTGGCCTCCAACTATTAGAAATACACAAAGAGGAATTAGATGGATAATAAAGGTGTTACACGTATCCCGGAGACTCCTTATGTCTAAACTAGTAAATAGATAGGAGAAATCATCATGAGAGGATATCAATCCCCCTGGGCCGCCTTACTTTGGTCATTTGCATTGCCAGGATTTGGGCAACTATATAACCGTGATTATTTTATTGCTCTCGTATTAATAACACTGGAGCTTAGTGTGAACTTTTTATCCAATCTTAATTTGTCCCTTTTACATACGTTTCATGGGGATCTCGTACGTGCCCATGATGTGGTTAATTTCGAGCACGGACTGTTTTATCCATCTATATGGGGATTTTCGATGTGGCAGGCTTTTAACAAGGCCAAGAGAATGAATGGCGAACACTCTAAGGTTTACCTGACTGGATTGATATTTGGACTGGTAGCAGGAATGAATATTGGTCTATTTACACAGCCAATTCTTATCACGCCCGTATATAGCGGGCTTGCAATCGGAGCGGTTGGAGGCATGATCGGATATATTTCGGAAAAAGTAATCCTTCGCTATCGGCATAAAAAGTTAGGGTAGCTTGAGTCTTAATCATATAAAATGAACACAATAGGAGATTAGAGGGTGGGAAAAATTGAAAGTGTAGAAAACGGGGTTGAAACCTATGAACAGTTTCATCAGTTGCACGAACAATATGCCCAAATCTGGTTAGACGAAACCTTTCTGCATTGGGATTGGTGGGTTGCGATAATATTATCGGTCAGTACTTGGAGCTTTTGGTTCCTCTTTTATAGAAAAAAAGAGAGCACAGATCGTCTCCTTTATGCTGGTATTGCCGCCACTCTTATTTCACTCTGCTTTGATTACATAGGGACTTCGCTGGGGCTCTGGTATTATTCTGGAAAATTAACCCCTTCTTTCCCTGCCTGGTTTCCATTCAATTTTTGTTTATTGCCAGTGACCATTATGTTTCTTATTCAGACAAAACCCCATATTGCTCCTTGGAAGAAAGGGATATTTTACGGCTTGGCAACTTCTTTTATCGGAGAACCTCTTTTCGTTTGGGCAGGTTATTATGTAATGACGGGATGGGAATACATCTACTCCGTTCCTATATATACCCTTGTCTATCTTTTTTGCCACTGGTTGACCAGAAGAGAATCATTTGAAAGTCTCGATGCAGATAGCTAATTCCTCCCGGTAAGTTTATTAGGGAAAACGGATTGAATAATATGGAAATGAAAAATAAAAGTTTCATTTTAACCCCCACGAAATCATTTATTCGATTTTGCGGGGGTTTCCCTTGTAATATTGAATGTTGTAGGGGGTATAAGGAAATGGAGGAAGTATATTCCTTGATAGTTCAAACTGGTTAAGGGAGAGTATGTTTATGGGACCATACAGTAGGAAGAAAGAAAGTGATTTAAATGAAGGTGAACATTACAACTTTCAATATAGGGGTAATCATGCTGCTGACATTACACTCATCCCTTTAGAAGATATGAGCAAGCTTTACACTTTTGGCATAAAAATGACCGATAAGACGATCCCTGAAGAATTTCAAGGATTAATTATGTGTAATAACCGGGAGAAATGTGAAAAATTACAGTTGAACATTCCCCCTGATTTTCCAACCAAGCTTGCGGCTTTACGAGAGGCTATAACAATGGCTACCCGGATCTCGATTATCTATAGTAAGGAGTAGTAAAGGCTTTAACTAGAACCATCGGAAAGAGCACGCTCCTTTCATTTATATGAGCGTGCTCTTTCCTTTTTTATCACTCCCGGCTATTTTTTTCACTTGACTGCGTTTCAGTTCCTTCTACTTTCTGCCTGTCCAATAGGCCCCTTCATCCATATGAACAAAGGGAATATCTGTATCCACTTCACCCGTAATCCGTTCCAACTCCACATCTTCGCCACGCAGCCATTTTGCAAAATTAAATTCGACAGGCTCTGCACCTCCGCCGAGCGCGAACCAGGTCTTCATTTCTCTTGGCAAGTAACCAGATGTATGAATCGTTCCTGCCCAATTGCTGTACTGTTTGGAGAATACCCCTTTATCTGTATCGTTCATTAGACGAAAGGCGTCGTGCGCTCCACCAAGCTCATCTCTGTGGTTATTGATTGCCTCCAGACGCTTCATCGAATCAACGAGATGGTTGCGGTTTTCTTTTGTCATGATTTCAAAATGATTGGTACATACGTTAGACTGACGTACCGCCACACCTCTTGGAGAGGCTTCGACAACATACGTTTGATTACTTTTGTCAAAAACGGTATAGCTGAACGAGTGACGGTGAGGAATGTCTTGCAGCATGGTGACCGCTTCTTCTACGTTCGCACATGATTCTAATACCATTCGCCCGATCGCACAGCAGATGAACCCGTCTCCCGGTTTTTTCCGGTGCATGAAATTGTAGCCAAGCGTCAATCCATGTTCATTCATGCCGTCCATCCGTCCGGTAATCCGCTGGGTTGGGCCAGCTATTGCATAACCAGTGTCGGTCGGTTGAAAGAAACTGTAGCGGCCTTCATAGGTTTTCGGCATATAATCATAATTACGAATCATATAGCCATCCCCTGTCATAATTGAACAGCCTGAACGCTTATAATCGACACGATAACCGCCAAATTCCATCATCACCTGCTCCATTGACCATTCTAAGGCGTCACGCAAGCCAACTAGCTCGTCCCATAATCCAGGGGAAAACCTTGTGATTGCCTCCTTCACCTCTATTTCTTCAACGATAAACCTCGGCTTCCTGACCTTCCACTGCTTTTCACGGTTTTTAACAGTTAAGGAGTTCTTGAGCAGTTCTCCTTGCTTATATCCGAAATCATAATGGGTACCTCGAAATTGTAATAGATTGCTGTGTACTTTCTTCAACTCTGATCCCTCTTCTGTTGTATGTCGTAATCGTATTCAGTTTAAGGGAATTGTCAGAGGTGGTAAAGTGATGTGAACTGTTCCAAAGCTACTGAATTCGTAAACTAAAAGGCATCTTTTTTAAGATGCCTTTACCGATTAATGAGATTTAGAAACTGTCTTGTTCGCTGTTCTTTTGGATGTCCAAATAAATCGATCGGTGCGCCCCGTTCGACGATGGCTCCTTCGTCCATAAAAATAACCTCATCTGCTACTTCTTTAGCAAAATTCATTTCATGGGTGACGACGACCATGGTCATCCCTTCATTTGCCAGCCCCCTCATCACACGCAAGACTTCACCGACAAGTTCAGGGTCAAGGGCAGACGTCGGCTCATCAAAGAGCATCACTTTTGGATCGATAGCCATCGCGCGTGCAATACCGACACGTTGCTGTTGGCCACCTGAAAGCTGGTAAGGGTAGACATTCACCTTTTCTTGTAGTCCTACCTTAGTAAGCAGTTCTGCAGCTTTATCACGCGCTCTTGCTTTATCAACTTTCTGTACAGTCACAGGCCCTTCCATAACGTTTTGTATGGCATTGAGGTGTGGGAAGAGATTATACGTTTGAAAAACCATGCCTGTTTGCTTGCGAAAATCACGAATTTGTTTTTTACTCACTTTTTTAGAAAAGTTAAGGGTTTGATTGTCGATTGTTACCGACCCGCTCTCGGGTTGTTCAAGTACATTTAAACACCGAAGCAATGTAGTTTTTCCAGAGCCAGAAGGCCCAACAATAACGATTACTTTTCCTTGCTGGACATGTAAACTAATGTCTTTCAGTACTTTGAGATCACCAAACTGTTTATTAATATGTTCCATAGATAACATAATGAATCTCCTTACGTTTTCACATACCGATTTAATCGATTTTCGATTTGATCTTGAATAAGTGACAGGATAAAGCAAATTACCCAATAGATGGCGGCCGCTTCAACATAAACGAGCAGCGGCTCATACGTTGTAGCGACGATTTCCTGTGCTTTTCTGAACATCTCGCTGACAAGGATCGTTGAAGCTAGTGATGTTTCTTTTACAAGGCCAATAAATGAGTTGGACAATGGCGGGATTGATACGCGTGTTGCTTGCGGCATGATCACACGTCGTAATGATTGGAAATAGGACATCCCTATCGATGAGGAAGCCTCCCATTGTCCTTTTTCAATCGATAAAATCGATGCCCGTATCGTCTCAGATGCATACGCTCCTGTATTTAATGACAGAGCAATCAGGGCACCAACAAAAGGATCGAACTTTAAGAACTCAATACCTAAGGACCCTAAACCAAAGAATACGATGAATAATTGCACGAGCAGCGGTGTACCGCGGATGATCGACACGTAGACACGGGCGATCCCGCTTAATACTTTAATTCCGGATATACGAAAAATAGCTGTCGTAATCGCTAGAACTAATCCAAGGAAAAAAGAGAATAATGATAACGGAATCGTGTAAATAAGAACTCCTTTCAACAAGGGAAGAAAGGAGTCTTTTAAGATTTCAATTGACTCTGGGCTCAGAAGTGTACTACTTAACTGAAACATCTTCGTTAAACCATTTTTTCGAGATTTCTTCTAGCGTTCCGTCTTCTTTCATGCTTTTCAATGCCTCGTTAACAGCATCTACAAGCTCCGGATTATTTTCACGGAACATCATGGCCGTTTCTGAGGCATCTTCCTCTTTATCCACGATTTCAACTGGTGCGCTTTCCCCTTGTTCATTCAAATAATCAAGAACTGACAGTCGATCATTGACGGTTGCATCGACACGGCCATTAGCAAGAAGCTGCATCGCTGGGTTAAATCCTTCCACACTCTCAACTTTTGCTCCATAGCTTTTAGCAATCGCTGAATAATTACTTGTTAACGATTGTGCTGATGTTTTACCCTCTAAATCTTCAAAGCTGCTGATTTCTTCACTGTTCTTATTCGTCACGAGCACAGCAGTAGTGTAGGTATAAGGGATAGAAAAGTTGTACTTCTTTTCACGATCTGGTTTAATCCCGACCTGGTTTGCGATCATGTCAAAACGTTCGCTGTTTAAACCGGCAAACATCGCGTCCCATTTCGTTTCTTTAAATTTCGCTTCAACGCCCATACGTTTTGCCACCTCACGAGCGACATCAACGTCATAACCCGTCAGTTCATCCTCGTCATTATGAAATGTGTAGGGAGCGTATGTTCCTTCTGTGCCTATCGTTAAGACACCTTCCTCTTTAATTTGATCATATAAAGATTGATCACTAGCCGCTTCATCTCCACTCGTATCTGACTCACTTGATCCACAAGCAGCTAAAATAAAAATAAATAAAGACACAACCATCCATCCAGCATATTTTTTCATTGCTTTTCCCTCCTCAAGATATTAATCCCTATTATTAAAGTCGGGTTAATTACCTTTAAAGATCATACAAGGTGAATCAAACCTCGTCAACAAAATAACTCACCATTAGTATGGGCTAACATTTTAAAAAAATCAGATTCAAATAAAAAACCTCTTGACTTCTATATTCAGAAGTCAAGAGGTTTATTCAGTACAGTTCACATAACTATAGATTAATTGTATGACATAACTACAACAGGAATCTTTCACTGAACAAATCCTTTATGTATAAGCCTATTCTTAGATGCCATGGTGTTTTGCCCTTCCACTACGCAACTCCTAACATATCTTATTTACGAAGGGGGTGTAATAATGAGTGGATATGCTGGTGGAGGATTTGCTTTGATTGTTGTCCTCTTCATCCTACTAATTATCGTTGGAGCTGGTGGCTTCGGCGGTGGTTTCGGTGGATATGGTTATTAAGTTTGAGTAGTTGAAATTCCACGTGTTAGATCCCGATAAAATAGTTATTCTTATAATGAAAAGGCTGACGGGAAGCTCTCGTCAGCCTTTTAGTGGATTAAATCTTTGTCATCTTAATACAATTTACCTTGTCGATACATAACGGTGGAAAGCTTCATAACAGAATGAATGTAGCAATTTTGACGAAGAGCGAAAGGATCGCCAAAGAATTGCGGCAAAATGGTATCCATCGTCTTCTTCATTTTATCAAAAAGCAAATCATATATTTCTTCTTCCTTATAAAATTGTGTCTCACGACCTTGAATCCATTCCAAATAAGAAACAATTACACCGCCCGCATTAGCAAGAATATCAGGAACGACGAGCACACCTTTATCACTTAGATATTCATCTGCTTCTTCCGTAATTGGAGCATTCGCCCCTTCAATAATCATTCGTGCTTTAATTTGTTCCATGTTATCTACATGAATTTGATCCTCAAGCGCAGCCAGCATGAGCACGTCAACATCCAGTTCTAATAAATCGTCTCGATTATAAATGGTCGCTTTTATATCCTCTCCAGCAAGGTTTTCCTCGGATGCAGGAAGGTCGCCGTCATGCTCCTTTGCATAGTGGATTAATGCTGGGATATCCAGACCGTCCGAATTATACAGCATCACATTATGATCACTGACGGCAACAATTTGATTTTGCAAATAATTACACTGATAGGCTTCTAAAGCTCCAACAGATCCCAAGTTTCCAAAGCCCTGGACTGCCATTGTAAGTTTTCGACCAGTATGGGCTAATGCCGTTTTCGCAAATATGTTATCTGTCTTTTTAAGCCATTGCTTATTGTCGCTTAAGAAGTTGTGCATCATATAACGGAAGGTAAAGTAAACTCCTTTACCCGTGGCTTCCCTACGTCCTAATGAGCCGCCATTGATAATGCTTTTCCCTGTAAAACTTCCTCTATACGGTTCTCCTGGATGGGTATTTTTGTACTCTGCCATCATCCAGTCCATTTCACGATCCCCCGTACCCACGTCAGGCGCAGGAATATCCTTATCTGGTCCGAGAATATCATTGTGATACTGGACATATTTTTTGCAAATTAAGTTTAACTCCTTAGGGGTGTATTCTTTCGGATTAATCACCACTCCCCCTTGCCGCCGCCAAATGGGACCTCATGCAGCGCATTCTTCAAGGTCATCAGTCTGGCAAGGTTTGAAACCTCCTCTTCATTAACTGACGGGTGGAAGCGGATCCCACCTTTATAGGGACCCAGCGTATTATTGTGCTGGATTCGAAAGGACGGAACCCTGATGATCGTTCCATTTTCTAAAGCAACCCTTAAAAATGACTTATGTATTTGGTTCGGTGTTGAAAGAATTGCTACGAGCGATTTAAAGGCTTGATCCCTCGTTTGTGCTTTTAAATCAGGCAGAAAATCTTCATCTTCAAGCAGTGCCTGTAACGATTGTTCAATGACGTTTGTTTTTTCACTCATCAAATTGAGCCTCCATTCTTTTTGACTAATTCCGTTTTAGGTCAATTATACTATAATATATTCCCGTATTTATGAATTTAAAACAAAAGAAATGGAATTACTAATCGGAGAGAACGAAAGCGAAAGTGAGAAAAGCAAAAAGTTCTTCTAGTTTTCCTCCTTCTATTTTGGTAATCTATAACATGCCAACGAAATTGCACGTGAGATCCATTTCTATAGAATTTATATGATTAATGATAGCAAGGAGCGATTACCATTCTTCTTAAATACCTGTCTATATTCCTGTTTCTGCTTACTATGATCTGTATTTACAGTCTTGTTTTTGTAAAATGGGGGGAATACAAAGAGATAGAGCAGGATAATTCCCTTGGGACACAAACGTCTGAACCATTAATAAAGCTAAGCCAAAAAGCAGTCCAAGATGAAAAAATAAAACCCGAATTTCCTCTCGATGTTCCGCTCCTCAATCAAATGGATCCACCTCGTCTTTATAACGGTTGCGAAGTGACCAGCATGGCGATGATCTTGAACTATTTTGATATAAATGTTACTAAAAATGAACTGGCCGCAAAAGTGGAGCGTGTGCCATTAACTTATGAAAATGGACGTAAAGGGAATCCTAATGAAGGATTTGTCGGCGATATGGAAAACGGCCCAGGCCTGTCGATTTATCATGGACCGCTGGCAGAAACAACTAGACATTACGTCGGTGACCGTTTAATTGACTTTTCAGGAAGTCACCCCGATAAGCTCTATCATTATCTCGATCAAGGACTGCCTGTATGGGTGATTGTTACTTCAACATTCGGGCCCGTCAACAGTTTTAAAGCGTGGAATACACCACAGGGGAAAATTGACGTCACATTTGATTTACATAGCGTAGTTTTAACTGGCTATGATAAAAATAACTTCTATATTAACAATCCATATGGGTACAAAAACCAAAAAGTAAACAAGAAACAATTTATTAAAGGCTGGAAACAATTAGGTAGCCAAGCGATTGTAATTACGCGATAAACTGACATTTTATTATAGTTTTCTTCTATTATTTTTGGTAATGTTTAAGTTAGAGACATCCGAAAGCGTTTTCGATGTCGTGTCTTTGAGCGTTTGAGTTTGAGTTAGACATCGGAATGAAGCCAAGCGAGATTTCTTGAGATATCAATTGATTTTTAAAAAGTGGGTGTTAAATGATGAAAAAGTTAGTTATATTGGGCGGCGGCTATGGCGGACTTAAAATATTAATGAACTTAATTTCAAATAATCTGCCTGACGATGTACATATCACCGTTATTGATCGAAATCCGTACCATTCCTTAAAGACAGAATTTTATACCATTGCGGCTGGTACTGTTGCTGACCGAGATGTAAGGATGGAATTTCCTTCAGATGACCAGGTCAATTACGTGTTTGGCGATATCGAGCATATCGACATTGACGAGCAGCAAATTTCCATAAAACAATCTAGCGAAGCGATTCCTTACGATTATTTAGTCCTCTCCCTTGGCTGTGAGGATAATTATCATGGCATTGAAGGGGTCGAAGAATTTACCGAAAGTGTTCAAACATTCGGCAAAGCACGTAGTACAGGTCTCGCAATCGGGAATTTAAGAGCCTATGGAAAAGTGACCATTGTCGGCGCTGGGTTGAGCGGCATCGAAGTGGCTTCAGAAGTAAGAGAAAGCAGACCAGACTTAAACATACGATTACTAGATCGCGGTGCATCTGTCCTGAAAGCGTTTGACTCAAAAATCCAGGAGTATGTGGAAGAATGGTTTGCCAAAAATGATGTAGAGGTTATTCACCACTCTAATGTTGAATATGTAGAAAAAGATGGGGTTTGTAACAATGGAGTTTGCTACCTCAATGACGTCACGGTTTGGACTGCTGGTGTCCGACCAAATTACTTGGTCCGTGAACTTCCCTTTGAAAAGGATGAACAAGAGAAAATCGTCTTGAACGATTATTATCAAGTTCCCACCCAAAAAAACGTCTATGTTGTAGGGGACTGCGCTTCCTCCTACCACTCTCCAAGTGCCCAGTTAGCGGGCCAGCAAGGTGAACAAATCGCCGAGATATTAGGATCTATTTTCAAAAATGAGGAGCCCATAAAACCAGAGGAAATTAAGCTCAAAGGTACACTCGGTTCACTTGGGAAGTCTGATGGATTCGGCAATATGATGAAGCAGCCTGTCACAGGTCGGCTGCCTCGTTTAGCGAAGTCCGGGGTGCTTTGGCTTAGTAAACGTCACTAAAAACGACTCTTTTTTCAAATTGCTAATGCAGCTTTTTATCAAGTGAAAATGTATGGAGAAACATCGTGGAGCGAGTGTTGATGCACCCGTTGAAGCAACTCTTCCCCGTATTTAGAACGGTTTTAAAATAAGTAACTATCTATCCTTGATCGGGATGGACGGTTACTTATTTGTTTCTTTAACGATAACTAGGACTAGTTTAGGGCCTTTAGGTAGAATCATCAGGGATTTGGGAAGAATCTTCTCAACTTTGGAGAGAATCATCGAGGGGCTGGGAAGAGTCTTCTCAACCTTGGAGAGAATCCCCGGGGGTTTGGGAAGAATCCTTTTGATTTTGGGTAGAATCTTTCTCAGGATATAGTGGCAGAATGATTTCCTCAAAAAATATTCACAACAGTTGATAAATCTTTAGAACAGCCTTCTCCCACTCAATCTGCCCCCATTTACTAAAGAAAGGAACGCACCATCGTCCAAAACTGGTACGTTCCTTAAGGATCGAAAAAGACCTCTCTCCTATTTTGCAAATTAATCATGCTTTTTTGTTACTGCTGTTTTTAGGTTCTGAGATCTTACCTAAAAAGAAACTGTCTACTTCACTTAATTTCCCTCTCCAGAGAATTTTCCCTTTTGAAGGTGTCGGTTTGCTGTCACCACAATAAACCAGTACATTCTTTAGATGAATAAAATAAGCTTCTCCGTCGCTACTGGACTGGGCAGATTCACCAGCTTGAGCAAGCTGAGCACTCAACTCCTGTGATAAGTCGCTGCCATCCTCAAATGATTCGCTTAAATTCTCGAAATATTCCTTAGCTGAAACCATTGTTCCGGAAACAACCGCACCATTAACAAGCAGCGAAATATCCAATTCAAATCCGTGCTTATTAGAGGCCTTCACAAAGAATTCCAGTATATTGTCTTTTGCCGCTTCACTCATAGTTATCTCTCCCTTATCGAATGACTCAGTTCCTTATGCGGAGGTATCATCATTACTTGTTAATGCTGTCTCTTCTTCCCCATCTACATTTTCTTTGTTGTCTTTTTTCTTCGCTTTTGACTTTTTGCTACTATTTGATTTTTTTGTACTTTTCTTCGCAGGATTATTTTTCACTTTGGCATCTTTACTTTCCTTTATGCCTTCATCTTTATCGATCTTCTTACTTTTGCCGGATGAACTAGTTTGCTTAGTAAGTTCTTCTTGCTCGTCGTCTCCTCCTCCCTCTTTCTCATCTTCTTGATCCTCTACACTATCTTCTTCCTTTTCCTCATCATCTTGATCCTCCATGCCTTCTCCTTCTTCATCGTCAACATTTTTATCTTCTTCCTCTGAACCATCAGTACTGCTCATTTCAAGGAATTTATCCATTTTTTCTTCTAGACTCTGTAGTCGCTCCCGGAGCATTTCGTTTTCTTCTTTTAGGTTCTCATAATCATTGTTCTCATCATCTTCGTCTTCACTTTCATTTTCCTCTTCTTTGCCTGTTTCACTCATTTCAGGTTCATTATCCACATCTTCTGCGATTTCAGAGTTATCCTCGTCCTCCTCAACAGAAACATCATCATCACGATCTTTTTTCAAAAATTTTGACGTGGAAGATTTCATGCTTTGAAAAGCTCGATTCGATTTTTCCATCCCTGAATCTTTAACACTAGTAAATGTGTTCTTAGCCATGTTACCAAGCTTCGAACTTTGACCCTTTACAGTCTCTTTGCTAACTTTACCTGTCAGCTTTTTCCTGTTTTTCGGGGTAGATAAATACCCAACAGTCGCCCCTACAATCCCGCCAGTGGCAGCCCGTCTTATTGGACCACTTTTTTTAACGTTTTTTGTATCTTGCGTTTGCTCAGCCATGATGGTCCCTCCGTTTTATTCTTTTTCAGTAGTAGTATTCCAGCGGTTCGTACCCATTTGGTTTTCCAGTGCATCGAGCCGTTCTTTTAACTCTTTATTTTCCTGTTCTAATGCCTGATTATCTTGTGATGCTTTTGAACTCAAATATGGGTCTGTTTCCCACCAATCCATCCCAATCTCTTTTGCCTTATCAACGGAAGAAACAATCAGACGGATTTTAATCGTTAAAAGCTCCACATCAGCAATTCCTACCCGTATATCACCTGCAATGACGACACCTTTATCTAAAACCTTTTCTAACACGTCGACAATCGTGCTGGATTGCATAGGTTGTTCAACTGCCATAACCTTGCGCCTCCCTTTTTAGTACTCTTTGCGTCCTCGAAGGCTTTTTAAAGTAGACTTCCTAACGGGCCAAGATCTATATTTAAATCTTCAGCATCAAGGCCAAAAACCTCTTTCAACTCTTCCATTTTTTCCTCTAAATTCATTAAGGCGACACCAAGATCCTCAACCTGTTCCTCCGTTAACGTGCCACCTTCAACACGCCTCATCGCATGACGTTCAACAATTTGCCGGAGAAGCTCGATGACGGTCATCACAAGCTGGGCAAGTCCTTGCTCTGCGTTATCAGGATCAAGGTTAATCCGTCCATTTGTTTGGTTGGCCGGTTGCATGGACTAATTCCTCCCTTTGTTTATCAAAATTGACCGATGATGCCTTTTCCACATTATTCTCATGGGATTGCACAAGCGTTTCCACAGATGCAATTAAAACTCGTAAATCCAAGTACACAAGGTCAACACCAGCAATGGAAATCACTAAATCTCCTTTAATTGCCACTCCTTTATCGAGAATGACGTCTAATATATCAATCAGCGATACCTCTTTGTTTTCAACCGATTCCCTAAGCGACATGTAACCATCCCCTTCACTTAAGAAAAATTGGAAAAGTGATAGGCTGGCCAAGGTCCCGAAGCTTCAATTCGCAAGCCTGAATCACCCAGTTCCGTTTCTTGAGATTTAACCTCTTCTAAAAAGGATCCGACTTTAGCTTGAGGGAGCAGATAGACACTATTCCAAGTCATATTTTCCTTCAAACCTGTGACATCTTTAGTCCAATTCTTCTTAACATCCGCATGAATGGAATATTCTTTTAGCTTTTCATGCACCTGATCACTTACACGGTTCTTTTCATTTTCAAGCTCAGATTCAATCAGATTATCAATCTTCTTCTTTTCAAAAAATTGTCGTCCTGTAGGTAACTCCTTAATTTCTTTTCTCTTCGCATCAATAGCAGCATTGTTTTGGCTGACTTGCTGCTTCAATTTATTGTCATCACAGTAGATCTTCAAATTCCATTCTTCATTGTCTTTTAACAATTTGAATGAGCTTGTTATCTTCTCCTCGCTGGATCCAATCGTTTCCTGTAAGCTGTTTTCATTTTTATAGATCGTACAGAATTTTAAGGGATTACCGTGTAGTTTTTATAAAGTGCTGTTAATGCCTCGTGGTGATGAAATGCTTTTTTCTGAAGCCACTCCAAGTCATTGTTAATTTTTTCTTCAATCGATTCTTCGGCATAGTCGTTTGGATCAAGTTCACAAACCACCGCGGTGATATCATTGATCGGGAGGGTGTATAAACTCCCTTCCCCATCAAACCCTCTCATCGGCGGTAAGGATTGTTTGTCTGCTTCTGCTGCTGGTATTAAACCATATAAATAGATCATGTTGTCCATTTTGATTCACTCACCCTTTTGCTTCGTCAACTCTTCCCACTGTTCCATTTCTTTGCGTTTAGCCACTTCGTACCTTTGTAAAAGCTCCTCTTCCTTCTCTTGATAAGCGTCTTCTGGAATTTCCTCTAGTTCATACATCATCTGCAGCTGAACTAGCTTTTGTTGAATGGTTGGCAGATCATATCGTTCCTTGTCGGCTTCCTCTTTCACCTTTTCACCGACTTTTTTGACCATATTCATTGGCCCGGTAACCAATTTATGCAGCATCACGTTTCCTCAACGCTCAATCGAATGTCGATGAAATTGTATGCCGGCCATGGACCCGTGTAGTTGAACTCGACCTTGTCCTTCCATTCCTCGTGCGCTTCATTTACCTTCTCGTCGAATGCTCCCTCTTGGTCGCGATCAACTAAAAAGGATGCATTGAGAAGCATCTTCTCTCCGATCGGATTATTTGCCTTGGCTGCTTCAGCCGTTTCCTCTAGTGGTGTATAAACGCCTGATTTAACTTCATCCTGCATGCTCGTAAATATCTTTTGGGCAGCGCCGCCTAGCTTGATACGATCATAATAACCAGCCGCTTCGGATTTACCGCGAACCGTTTGGGCCATTTCGTCCACCTCCGGATTATCATTCACTCTTGACTCCAGCCAGTCTTTTTTACCGACGACTTTTAAGCCAAGTTCAATTTTTCCTTTAATCTCGGGGAAAAGCTTTTCAAATTGCGGGTACAAGTTTTCAAGCAATACAGCTACATCTTCTTTTGAATGAAAAACATTTCCGAAACTAATCGGAATAACCGTATCGTTGTGAGACATCACGGTCGAAATGACATTCTGATGCATCATCAGGTTCTCACGGTTGGGATGATAAATTTTCATCGGAACTTCGGCTGCAACCATGGCCGCATCTTTATAATGGATTGTAAAGGTTTCCCTTTCTTCTCCCTCAAGATCAATCGTTCCAAATTGCTCCTCTTGATTCGTTTGAATGCCACAAAAAATATATATTCCTGTTTCATTTTGTTGGTCCATTGTTCTCTCTCCTTTAATTGCTTCCTTTATATCTGGCTACACTCATCGAGGATCAACTTCTCAGCCTCTTCTAAAGGACGGTCAGTATCTAGACAACGGCTTACTGTGTGGGATAGAAGATCGATGCACAATTGTTGGAATTCCTTGTCCCCGCCATCTATTGGAATGGCCTCTTTTGAAGACAGCCTTGCCATCATAAGCGAGGATCGTAAACTTGGACCACTGCTGTCAGCCTTCGTGCACTGCTCTCGTAAATTTGCTACAAGTGTCGTAATCGCCTTTGCTTCACCTTCCTCAATGCCTATTTTTTCAGAAACAATGTCCGCTTCCCGATCAGGATCCTGATCATCTACAGAAATCGTAATTAACCGGTCCAATAAGGCATCCTGTGTTTCATAAACCCCCGCGTATTCCGCCGGGTTACTCGTAAAAATAACCGAAAACTCCGGGTGTACACGAACGAAGGGTTCCGTTAATTTGGATCCGTATAAAGGAATGACGCCTTCTTCTAAAATGGAAAGAAAGAGGTTATTCGTCCTCGGGCGAGAGCGAGTAAACTCGTCATACACAAGCGTATATCCATGCTTAGCTGCCTCAAGCAACCGACCATCTCTCCACGTTTCTGTAACATTTTCATCCTTTTTATAAACAGACCGTACATATTGGTCGACAACTTTCTGACTCGTGTAGCCTGTAAAATCACCGATCAAATCCTTGTTATTCAGCTCATGATTCCCGTGCATCAACATGACTGGCCGCTTTCGTTTCTTAGCAAGTGCCAGAGCCAAGGAGGTCTTTCCTGCTCCGGCAGGTCCTGTGAAATGAACCGGATAACCCGCTTTTAAATACCTTAACGAACGAGCTAGCAGATCCTTCGTCTTGGCATCCTGTATCAGTGCCCTTGAATCATGATTGATCTTTTCCTTTAAGACAGTCATTCAGGTTTCCCTCCAGTCACCTCTTTAGCTTTCAATTTTACTCCGGTAACGGATATCTACTCTCTTAAATGAGGTGACTTCTTTGTCTTGATTGACTAGAACGTCGTACGTTCCAAGCATTTCGTCCTTTGCATACTTCTTCATATATTCCTTCTCTTCAATTACTTCTACCGTAACCCTCCAGCCTTCTTCCTCTGCCTTCTCAACAGATGTAATTTTATGAGGCGGGGCTACGTGTTCAGCAAAAAACTCATTTACATTTCGCATGATCTCTTTAATTTCCATAGTCTGTCCCCCACGTAGTTTATAGTAAAAGGGAAGGGACCCAGGATGGTAATGGGCACCCTCATTAACATTCTTTTAGGCTGTTTTCGTATAGATTGTTGCTATCTGGGTCCGCCGTTGATACACACTTCGCTTTCCTCGCATACGTCTTCGTGTGTATCAATGGCTCCCAGCTTCTGCTAAAGTTTATTGTTCTTTTAAAAACAACAATCCTTTATAAAACAGCCTCCTTCTAAATACTAAACTGGGCATTTCTTTCGTTCGGTTGGGCTGGGAGACCTTCTTCTTCAACGTCATCCCGGAGCAAGCCGACAGCTTCAGCGTAACGTAACCACGTATCAACACTGGCAATTACCACCCTTGCCTCAACCGTTAAAATTTCTATTCCTACAACAGAAACCCTTGCATACGCATCAATCACAATTCCTTTATCAAGAATACGGTCAATGACCTCAGCTAAACTTGAACTATCAGCAGTCTTTTGAACAGCCACTTTACATTCTCCTCTCAATTTAAGTTTAGTGGTCAGCCTATTTTTTTAATGTCGTTTACTGACTTCAAATCGGTTGATTTTTTCACTTCGGCTGAACCTTTAATATTGGTTGCATCTTTAATATCCGAAACGCTTTTAAGATTTTCGACACCTTTTACTTTGTCATCCTTATTGCTTGAAGAGATTTTCTTTTGAAACTCTTCCCCTGCTTCCTTAGCGTTACTAAGTTTGTCACGGACAGATAGCAAAACATCCTGGACCTTTTCTTTCGCATCGCCCGCTTTACCATGAACATTGTTCGCATTGTTCTCTTTCACTTCTGCCAATTTCTCAGAGGCATGATTTACCTTTGATTGAACCTTTTCTTCCACTTTTTGTGTTGCTTGATCTTGAAGTTTATCTTTAGCTTTCTCCTTCCATTCAGAAGGAGCTTTCTCTACTGCTTTTTTCGCCGCCTTAAAAGCGGCCTTTTTGACAGGTTTAGCGCTCATTAAATCCCCCCTTCCCAGGTGTTGAATGGGATTTGCCGACTATCCCTTAGCCTCAAGCAACGCATTTAATTTTTCTTCAATTCTCTGTAAGTTTTCGTTCAGGTTTTTATTCTCCTCTTTTAATTCCTTGTACTGCTCTGAATAGTCAGCCTTATTATTTTCCGCACTTGACGTCCTATCTTCTGTTATCTCTTTTTCTTGGCCTTGACCTAACAGCTTGCCTTCGTATTTATTCCAGTAACCTGTGGCAGTTTGCCGTAACGTGATCATCGCCTGTTCAGTAATGATTTCTTGTGCGGTTCTTCGGAGTTCCCTGCCTGCTCCTCTGACCACCTCAGACTGCCCAATACGCCCGGTTACTTTCTTCCCTGTATTAGGGCTTGCCAACAAGCCCACACTGGCTCCAACAACGCCGCCAATTAAAGCTAAGTTCATAGAGTTTTGAGTGTCAGATGATTGCTGCTGGTCATATTGTTTTTCGTCCCGCTCTTCCTGCACCCGATCATTCTGGGTGTTTTGTTGTTCGTTCTTTACTTGATCTGCCATAGGTTCACCTTCTTTCAACTTTTGCTAGGTACGATCTTTTGATGATTAGAAGCTAAATTGAGCATCACGCTCGCCTTGTTGCTCCACCATACCTTCTTCTTGTGCCCCATCCCGCAGTAAACCAACAGCGTTCGCGTACCGTAACCACGTATCAACACTTGCGATAACAACTCTTGCCTCAACCGTGAGGATTTCTATTCCTACTAGTGAAACTCTCGCATAGGCATCTATGACAATCCCCTTGTCAAGAATTCTGTCAATGACTTCGGCAAGACTTGAACTGTCCGCAGTTTTTTGTACACTCATTTTTGTTTCTCCCTTCAAAAGGTAGTCATCCAAAACGACATCATCAATTGTTTAGTTGCACAATAACACCTTATTTAGAACTTAAAACCTCGCAGTGTTGAAGAAAGATTAATATTTCCATTTTTTTGATAAAATATTATTTCAAGGTTACTTGTTGTAATATAAATAAACT
This sequence comes from Halobacillus amylolyticus, assembly GCF_022921115.1. Lineage (NCBI taxonomy): Bacteria > Bacillati > Bacillota > Bacilli > Caryophanales > Bacillaceae > Halobacillus > Halobacillus amylolyticus. The sequence goes on from NZ_CP095075.1 coordinate 1,668,760, forward strand.
GTAAAATCAACTCGTTTTGAACTGTTGAATAAGTAATAAAACAAACATAACAATCTGGTTACATTTCTGATAAAAATGTTCCCTTAAGCTTATTTTGATGAAAATCCTATTATTTGCAGAGCCATATATATGTGAAAACTCTTTAAACACAAAAAACCGCCCGATTTCTCGAGCGGTTTTAATAGAAATTTGCTTTATTTTTTAGATGGCTTTAAAACTCAACTTCATCCTGATTGGTTACGACTAATAAAGTTTTTCCTTTATCCAATTCTTCTTCTAGCTGTTCAGCCTTAGATGCATCAAATCCAATCTCTTTCATCTTGGACCGTAATTTATCACCTTTGCCACGGAACACGTTTTTCATAGCTGTACCCATACCAGTCACCTTAACCCCAATCTTATTGGCATCTGTTTCTTTTCGAGCGCGTCTGTCATGGTCATTATCGTGAGCCAGAATATAAATATCTTCGTCACGAATCCCGTTGTTCCTTAGTTTATCAATGGATTCGCTCAACTGCTCATCGTTATGAAAAACTTTAAATTTCGGTGCAGCCATTCTAATCGCCTCCTTGAAAATGTGGTTACCCTGTTTGAAAATAACTTAAACAGATCAAGTTGGACTGCTACTGTGGATATGAGCATACAAGCTTAATTCAAACAAGGGATTAGACTAGGCTAGCTTAAAGGGAAAGCAAGATAGATTAAAGATTAGGAAAGCACCTATCTCTACTTAACCGTTTTTATTACGCTTGCGTCCCTTATGATTGCATTGATTTCGCCGCCAATTAAGATCATTAAGGAAGATAGATAAAACCAAATCATCAAAATCACAATCGTTCCAAGGTTTCCATATATAATCGAATAATTACTAAATCCTACATAGTATGAAAAACCGAGCGAGGCCAACTGCCAACCAATGGTAGCAAATAAGGCCCGGGAATAATACCCTTCAACTGTAGTCTTTCGTTTGGAGCAATAATATACAAACAAGCGAATACCACGAGTAAAATGATAAAACTAACCGACCAACGTAGAATGTCCCAGGGTAGAAAAGAAGTTGATATTCCTAAATGAGAGAACACAAAAAGGCCTATGGATCTCCCGAATACCGACAATAGCAGGGAAATAATTACTCCAGTAATCATTCCCATCGTCAACACAACCGCTACACATAGAGAATGGATCAGTGCTCTGCTTTCTTCAACACGATAGGCGCTGTTTAGTGTCCGTATGAGCGCACTGGTTCCCATGACTGAGAGCCATATTGTGATCACCATACTAATCGATAACAAGTCGCCCCTTGTCACCTCAAGGACGTGATACAAGTTCTTTTCAATTAATTGCATTGATCCTTGTGGAGCAAAAGGTCTGACAAGGTTCAATACAGATTGTGTCGAGATCGGCAAAAAACTTAACAAACTGAACATTAATATTAGAAATGGAAACAATGCAAGTAACAAATAATAGGCCAGTTGTGCAGCCATATCAAATACTTTATCTTGGAAAGTACGGCCGATTAACCGTTTGAAAAACCAGCGTATTCCTACTGAGCGTTGCCGTATCATGAACTTCCCCTCATTATCCTATTTTTAAAAAAAGCCTCTTTCTACGAAGATATATTCACCTTTCTAGAAATTATTCAGACAGGCGTATGTAAAGAAACGAAAAAATCCGTGAGACACTGGTTGTCTCACGGATTCCTACTTCTATATTTTCCTTTACTGGGATTCCTGCGCTTATCTCCGCGTTTAAAGACCTCAGGGCAGCCAGTTATTTTTCTCTATTTTTGTGATCACCTGATGCGTTTTGAGCGGACCCCTTCAATTTATCTTTCTTACCGTCGTTTTGCATTTTCTGGTTATTCGCCGCGTTTCCTACCTGATCTTTCATTTCACCTTTTGCCTTGCTTACGGCTCCTTTGACTTTATCAGAATACCCTTTTCCTTTACTCATTTTCTATCGCCTCCTTGCAGTATATATACACGGGTTCGATATTCATTAAACTTTTTTGTAACCTGTGCAGCTATGAGGAAAAGGTTACTTTTAAACATCTAGGTACACCACTCCCCCTTGATAAATATCCGTATCTATGGCACAGTTTAAGACAACGTGTGAACTAAAAATGAATAGATTGAAATGTAGGGGACCAGTGCAGCTGGTTGAGATTGTATCCTTTTCAGATACTAACCCTTAGAACCTGATCTGGTTTAAACCAGCGTAGGAAACATATGAAACGAACATTCGTTTATTAAGATATGCACCCTAGGTATGGTACCAGGGTGCTTTTTTGTGTTCCCTGCTCAATGAACCTCTCCCCGCTTAAAAGATCAGACATTTTCGTTAGCACACGAATCATTTTTTGGAGGGAACGAGATGAAGAAGCTTCTACTATTGATCTGTACTCTGTTTGTATTAACAGCCTGTGCAAGTGGTGAGGAAGATCAGACCGGTGCGTCGTCAAGCGAAGATCAAACTCAAGACATTAAACTTGTGCTCGATTGGACACCAAACACCAACCATACGGGACTCTATGTGGCAAAGGCTGAAGGATATTTTGAGGAACAAGGCTTAGATGTTGAGATTATGCTGCCTGGTGAAGCAGGGGCCGACCAACTCGTTGCCTCTGGCCAAGCTGACTTTGGCATCAGTGCCCAGGAAACGTTAACTGAGGCACGTGTCCAAGATATTCCGATTGTCTCCATTGGAGCGATCATCCAACATAATACGTCTGGATTCGCCTCACCAAAGGAGAAAAATATCAAATCACCTGAAGACTTTGAAGGCAAAACTTATGGCGGCTGGGGGGCTCCTGTAGAGAAAGCTGTCCTCTCGTCATTAATGCAAAAAGAAGGTGCTGATGTTGAGAAAGTCGACATTATCAACATGGGGAACACCGACTTTTTTACAGCCGTTAAGCGGGACGTTGACTTCGCCTGGATCTACTACGGCTGGACAGGTGTTGAGGCAGAACTTCGTGGACAAGAATTGAATATGATGTACTTAACCGATTACTCTGACAAACTAGATTACTATACACCCGTCTTAACAACAAATGAAGAAATGATCGCAGACAACCCTGCGACAGTGGAAGCGTTTATGGCAGCTGTCTCAAAAGGCTACCAATACGCGATTGATCAACCAGACAAAGCGGCTGATATTTTGATAGAAGCCGTTCCTAACTTGGATCCCGAACTTGTAAAGGCAAGCCAAGAATGGTTGTCTCCGAAATATCAAGCTGACGCAGAACGTTGGGGCCAGCAGGATTTAAGTGTTTGGAAGAATTACGCTGAATGGATGTATGACCACGATTTGCTAGATAAGAAGTTGAAAGCTGAAGAAGCATTTACGAATAAATTTTTGCCCGAAAAATAATTGAGGCTATTTCGGAAAATTCGCGGACAAACTTGCCTTTTCGCGGCTAATTTTCATTTTGCGCAGCCATTCTGGGAGAAGCGCGGCGAAAGCCCAAAATCGCCCACTAAATAAAGGAGGACAACAAAAATGGCTAATTCACTCGTAAGCATTCAAATCCTGCCGAAAGCGAAAAATGGAGAAGACGTGATCCCTTATGTTGATCAAGCTATCTCCGTCATTCACGCATCTGGATTAAACTATGAGGTCCACCCTCTCGAAACAACGGTTGAAGGCGACCTTTCAGAAATTCTACCCCTGATCGAAAAAGTAAATGAGGAGATGGTGGAGAAAGGCGCAAGCAATGTTATCTCGCAAATCAAAGTACTATACCAGCCAAGCGGGGCTTCCATGGACTCATTAACGGAGAAATACCGTTGATGAAAAAGCTCGTTCATAAAGGGTGGAGACCTGCATTGGTCCTCATCCTTTTGCTTATCATTTGGGAAGGAAGCTGCCGTATGTTCGGTGTACCTGACTGGCTGCTGCCCGCTCCCTCCCTTATTTGGCAGGAAGCCATCAGCGGCTGGAGTCAGTACAGCCATCACCTGTTCTCTACCATTCAACTGACGTTATTAGGGTTCACTATCGGCTCAAGCTTCGGGTTATTCGTGGCCATTGTCCTTCACATGATCCCTAAGCTAAGGGAAGCCATTTCCCCCCTTCTCATCTTGTCGCAAAATATTCCGATCATCGTACTTGCTCCTCTGCTCGTGATCTGGTTCGGCTTTGGCTGGCTGCCGAAAGTGATCGTCATCGTGCTCGTCTGCTTCTTCCCAATTGCCGTGGCGGCAATGGATGGATTAAGACAAACCAACCAGGAACTCATGCACTATATGAAAATGGCGGGAGCTTCAAAAGGGCAGATTTTTCGCAAATTACAATGGCCACATGCGATACCGTCGATTTTTTCTGGGTTGAAGATTTCCGCTACATACAGTGTGATGGGGGCTGTTATATCGGAATGGCTCGGTGCTAATGAAGGGATTGGTGTGTACATGACACTTGCCTCTTCCTCCTTTCGAACAGACCGCGTATTTGTAGCAATCTGTCTAATCATGGTATTAAGCCTATTATTCTTTGGCATCATTTCCTGGATTGAAAAAGCACTCACTAAATGGCAGTCAAAGGAGGCTGATCAGCAGCATGGCTAAGCTTTCGATTGAATACCTAACAAAAACATTTGGTTCTCACTCCATCATTGAGGACCTATCCCTTAAAGTTGAAGACGCTGAGTTCGTATCGATTTTGGGACCATCTGGAAGCGGGAAAAGCACACTCTTTCATTTGATTGGAGGGCTTTATCCTCCTGATAATGGAGATATTTATCTTGACGGGAAACTGATTACCGGTGAAAAAGGAGCCATCAGCTATATGCCGCAAAGCCCCTCCCTTCTTCCCTGGCGAACCATTTTAGATAATGTGCTACTGGGCGGGGAAATTGTCGGGAGACGCGATGCAGACAAGGCAATGGAGATGATTCAAAAAGCCGGACTAAGTGGATATGAATCGGCTTATCCAAGCCAGTTATCTGGTGGCATGCAACAGCGCGCTTCCTTTATCAGGAGCCTGCTTAGTCCTCAATCCCTTATCTGTCTGGATGAACCGTTTTCTGCACTCGATGAATTTACTAGACTTGAAATGCAAAAATGGCTGATATCGATTTGGGAACAATATAAACGCTCGATTTTATTCGTTACCCACAATATTGATGAAGCTCTCTTTTTATCTGATCGCATCATCGTATTATCGGATAAACCGGCTCACGTACAAAAAGAGTACCCCATTCCTTTTGAGCGGCCAAGAGAAGAATCATTGATGCTCAGCCATGAATTCTTGGACTGGAAGAAAACGATTTTCAACGAATTGAGGGGACTTTCATGAAGCAACCTATCATCGATGCTCACATTCACCTGGATATGTACAGCGAGGAATCACGGAGAGAGATAATGCAGGATTTGGAAAGATACCACATAGACGGACTCATTTCTGTTTCTAATCATACGGCATCTGCCCAGATGAATCTGAAGTTGGCGCGTCAAGACAAACGAATTAAACCAGCAGTCGGTTTTCACCCCGAGCAGGAATTGCCTGATGATCATCAGCTTGAGAGGATTTTTAAACTTATTGATGAACATAAAGAAGAAATGGTTGCCATCGGAGAAGTGGGTCTCCCCTACTATTCTCGAAAAAAAGACCCAAGCCTATCACTAACGCCTTATATAGAAATGCTGGAACGATTTATCAGGCTGGCCGTCAAGCTGGACAAACCTATCATTCTTCATGCCATTTATGAAGACGCTAATATTGCTTGTGATTTACTAGAAAAACACTCTGTGAGAAAAGTCCATTTCCACTGGTTTAAGAGCTCTCCCGCAATGATTCGACGATTGATTGAGAATCGATACTCCATTTCTGTTACGCCTGACTGTTTATATGAAGCAGAAATCCAGCAGCTTATCGAGCAATATCCCCTCGAGTTGATGATGGTCGAGACAGACGGACCGTGGCCTTTTGAAGGGGAATTCAAAAATGAACGAACACACCCAAAAATGATTCATGAATCTATTACTAAAATTAGCGAGATTAAATCTCTGCCCTTGGATGAAGTGTATAAGCAGTTATACCAAAATACAGTCGACTTTTTTTAATATTAATAAGGACGGTCCTCCTAAAAGTGAGTGTTCAAAAAGTTGCCAAATTAGAAGGTCGACTAAGATCGCCACGACACGAGAGCAACGTCGACACTAGCACGTCCTGTGCGTCGCAAGAAGGTCGAGGCGGAGTAGCTTTGAGCACAAAGAAATCTTCCCCGAATTGGCATCGCACGAAGGAAAAGTGCCCTTCTTTTCCAAGGAGCGGACTTGCACAGGACGTGCTGACTTCTGCGTTGTGCACAAGGACGTGCACGGTTTTAGTAGAAGTTCCGCTGCTACTTGTTGATACGTGAGTAGCGAGGCCACTTCAGAGAATATCCTTCTTCGCTGCCTTGCCCCGAGGAATTTACCTCTTTGAATAGGCTTGTAGACGCAGGGGGCACACGCTCTTCAAAAGCAAGCCAACGAAGAGATTCGCCTCTTATCATTTGGTGACTTTTTTTGAACATCCTCTAAAAATTTAACCATGTCCATCCTAGTTAGATTTAACATTGATCCATAACGGGTATAACTAGGTATAACCTTAAAAATAGGAGGCTCACACATGGGCGTTTTTAAATTAGGAGAAAAGATACCAAATTTCAATTTACCTGCTGTTTCAGGAGAAGAATATTCATTTGAGGACTATCGAAATGATAATGAAGGAGATTGGCATCTACTCGTTTACTTTAGAGGATCGTGGTGCCCGGCTTGTATGGAAGAATTAAAAGAATTTGAAGAAAGTAAAGCCTATTTTGAAGACAAAAAAGTAAAACTGACAACGATCTCCACAGATAATATGGAAAGCTTGAAGAAAATGGTCGATGAGCATGGGTTCTCATTTCCAGTGCTGGCTGATGAAGACCTCACTGTTCTAGCCCAATATGATGTCCACTATCACGGAGCGGATGATCCGTATGAAGATCATGGCACCCACGGTGAGCCAGCCTACTTTTTAACAGATAATCAAGGAAATCTTCTTTACCAACAGCGCCAAACAAGTCCATTTGGCCGCCCTCATCCCAAGGAAATACGAAAAATCATTAAGTATATTAGTCAAAACTTAAAATAAAAGTGCTAAACCGCCGGCAAAGGATTCTTTACCGGCGGTTTTGTGTCTCTCATTTTCTAGGATAATAAAAGATAGAGACGAAGCGTAACAACCTAATAACGATAGTGGTTTCTCCCCAAAAATTGAATGTTTTTGTCCAAACGAACTGTGATTCTTCCCAGAAATCGATTATTTTACCGAAAATCATTAGGATTCTAGAGTTAGTATAAAAAGTGGACACTAGTATTGAACCATGTTTTAATCATCACAAAGCATTAAAGGACGTGTTCACATTGACCCAAAAGTACAGAAATTATGACCCTGAGTTTAAGCTTTATGTTGTGAAGTTAATGGAATTGGACGGACACAAAATGACGGACCTTAGTCAGAAACTCGATATTCCCTACGGTAACCTTAAAAGATGGAAGACGGAGTATCGTGACCAAAAAAAGAAGGAAGAAAAAGAAGCACAGAATCAACTGTTGACCGCCTCTGAGTACAAGGAAATGTATGAAAAAGAGAAAAAAAGTAACGTAGAGCTCCAGGAGGAAGTCGACATTTTAAAAAAGGCCATGCACATCTTCAATCAGGAAAAGTAGTGAAGTTCAAGTTCATTCATGAACACCGACACGAACACACCATTTCGAGGATGTGCCAAGTTCTTGGTGTGTCTAAATCTGGTTATTATGATTATTTGAATCGTCTGGACAGAGAAGAAACGGAAAGAGAGGCTTGGAACCGTTATATCGATGAACGGATCCTCTTCCATTATCATGATAATTATGGGTGTTACGGCAGCCCTCGCATCCACTTTATGCTTCGAGAAGTGGATCAGGTGGAGGTTTCTCAAAAGAAAGTGACGAATCGAATGAGAGAACTGGACCTTTATGCCACACCACCTAAAAAGTTCATCAATACGACAGACTCTGATCACGATGAAACCATTCACTCAAACCATTTAAACCGTGACTTTCTTCCAGAGGCCCCAGACCAGGTTTGGGCTACTGATATTACTTATATTCACACAGGAGAAGGCTTTTTATATCTGAATCCTGTTATTGATCTTGCTTCCCGACGGATCATAAGTTATCAGTTAGACGATCATATGGATCACACCCTGTGCTTAAAAGCTTTAGAAAAGGCTTTGGCCATTCGTAACCCTAAGTCGGGTTGGATTCACCATTCAGATCGTGGCTCTCAGTACTGTTCTAAGGCTTATTTAGATACACTTAAGGAGGCAGGAGCGACCATAAGTATGAGTCGGAAGGGAAACCCCTACGACAATGCATGTGCAGAGAGTTTCTTTGCCTCTCTGAAAAAAGAATACCTGTACAAACATGTTTATGAGACAAAAGCAGAAGCCAAACTAGCCATTCAGTTTTACATCAATTTTTATAACCAAAAACGAATCCATTCTACATTGGACTATTTAACTCCGTTAGAAAAAGAAAAGAGCTATAAAATGAACCATGATAAAAAGCTCAAAAAGAACCAAATGTCCTCTGCCTAAAGGAATGAATTGGTTTTTGATTCTTTCCTTTAGGCGGAGGCATCCAAGCGTCTCGAAAGAGGACGCGCGGAAGAAAAAGAATGGTTCAAATACCGGTCTATGAATGTCCACTATATTGACAGATCTCCAATTCTGTCCAAAACCAGAACAATTCTTCCCTAATGACAACAGATTCTGCCCAAACCCCTTTTTGGCTAATAAAAAAGCCGCCCCCTGAGTTCCATAATCAGGAGGCGGCTTTTCCAATTACGGCTTCAGAATCACTTTAATGTTTCCATCTTCCTTTTTATCAAAGATATCGTACCCTTTCGGTGCGTCATCGAGTGACATTCTATGGGTAATAATATCTGTAGGGTCAAACTCATTATTCTCAATCATGTCATATAACTTAGGCATCAGATGAATAACGGGTGCTTGCCCCATCTTCAATGAAACATTTCGGCTGAAAAAGTCTCCAATTGGAAAACCGTTTGCTTCCGTACCATATACACCAGTAAGTTGGACGGTTCCAAACTTACGGACAGACTGGGCGGCGGTCTGAATCGGGCTGATCGTTCCGAACTGATTATCGAACTCTGAACCGAACTCTTTATTCGGCGGTACAGTTCCGTCCATCCCTACACAATCAATCACGACATCTGCCCCTCCTTTGGTCTCTTCATGTAGAAGAGAGCCAATTTCCGGAGATGTTCTAAAGTTATAAGCCTCCACACTATTCGTACGCTCGGCGTGTTCAAGGCGGTGATCGACTTGGTCGACAGCGATCACTCTATTCGCTCCCTTTAACTTAGCGAACTTCTGGGCCATCAAGCCAATTGGTCCGCTCCCTAGCACGATTACATTATCCCCCTCGTTCACACCACTATGCTCAACACTCCAGTAAGCTGTTGGAATCACGTCAGACAAAAACATGACACTTTCATCGTCCAAATCGCTTGATTCAGGAACTTTAAATGAAGTGAAGTCTGCATAAGGAACCCGCAGATATTCTGCCTGGCCGCCTGGGTAGTTGCCAAACATCTCTGTAAATCCAAATAGACCGCCAATCTCACCGTGAGGGTTTGATTGATCACACTGACTTTCCATTTGGTTTTTACAGAAATAACATTCTCCGCAGCCAATATTAAATGGGATCACGACACGATCACCTTTTTTTAAACTTTTCACATCAGGCCCTACCTCTTCGACAATTCCCATCGGTTCATGACCTACCACATAATCTTCTTCCGGCTCGATCCCACCCTTATACAGATGGAGATCTGACCCGCATACTCCACTTGCCGTTATTCTTACAATCATATCCCCATTCTCTTTAATAGAAGGGGTTTCGACTTGTTTCGTTACCATTTGCTCTTTTCCTTGATATGTGACAGCTTTCATCTATCTCACATCCTTTTTTAGAGTTTAATTATCTGTATCCGCTCGTCTGATTCTTTAAACGCAGGTCCTCACTTAAAAGTAGATTTTTAAATAAAATTGTTGAATTTTTGTAATATTGATAAAATAATAAAATAGGCAGACAACAGAAACGATCAACTCTTATTGAAAAACTACGGAGGTCCTTATGGAAAAGCTTCTAAAAGTTTCACTGCAGGTCAAGATCTTAGGATTAGTTATCGTTCTACTATTGCTCGTTTTATCTTTAGTTACGTTCATGGTCGTCTATATGGAGTCTAATGAAGATGTTGAAAACGCTGAGAACTTAGCACTTCAAACAGCCAAAACCCTTTCCTATATGCCTGTGATTCAAGATTCCTTTCTATCATCTGACAGACCAACAGATGAAATGGACCACATTGCCGATCAGATTAGAGCTGAAGTGGATGCCTCAGCTATTAAAATTGTCAATCGAACCGGGGATATGTACGGATATTCCGGTCCGAAGTCTACCATAACTTCTGCTAGAGAGGATCATTACCGCGCTTTAGTGTACGGAAGTAACTATGTCCTTCACACACAAGATGATGATCATAAAATCCTCAAAGGAATCTCACCGATTATCATCGACTATGGAGATTATAAACAAGTAGAGGGTAGCGTGTCCGTAGAGTTCGAAATGAAATCGATACATAACGAAATCGCTGCAGATATTAAAAAAATCATTATGGCTTCCGGCGCTGTTTTCCTGATTGGAATCGCCGGCAGTTTCTTCCTGGCCAGAAGTATTCGTAAAGACACTCTTGGCCTTGAACCTTTTGAAATATCTGCCTTATACAGGGAGAGAAATGCTGTATTGCAGTCCGTCAAAGAAGGGATGATTGCCTTTGACCACTCCGGAACCATTACAATGATTAACCTTTCAGCTAGGGAGTTATTAGAGCTGCCCCGGATCGTCGAAGGCCAAAACGTGTACGATGTGATCTCATCACCAAAATTACTTGATTTAGTCAATTCCGAAAAGGGGCTAGTGAATAAGGAACTTCAATATAAGGATAAGACTGTGATTATTAACAGCAGTCCGATTATCGAAGAAGAGAAGCGAACGGGTACTGTCGTTAGTTTTAGAGATAAAACGGAGATTAAAAAAATGATTGATGCCATTTCCGAGGTCAAGCAATATTCTGAAGACCTAAGAGCTCAGGCCCACGAATTTACGAGCAAGCTTTATGTCATTTTAGGGTTGATTCAATTAAGCAAGTATGACGAGGCCATTGAATTGATCCAGGAAGAAACTCACACACAAGAACAGGTAACGGAAATGTTTTTCAAAAATATCCATGATGAAAAGGTCCAGGCTATTCTGCTTGGTAAATTCGCTAAAGCTTCTGAGAAAAAAATCAACTTTAAAATCGAAGAAGGAAGTTCCTTAGCTCCTTTACCTGAGCATATCCGCTTATCACCGCTGATTGTCATTCTAGGAAACTTGATTAACAATGCATTTGAAGCTGTTTCTAATCAGGATGAAAAGAGCGTTTCCTTTTTCGTAACAGATTTAGGCAATGATATTGTTTTTGAAATTGCTGACAATGGAAAGGGAGTAACAAAAGGAACGGAAAATCAAATTTTTCAAAAAGGGTTCTCCCTTAAAGGGAATAATCGGGGGTATGGCCTTGCAAATGTTAAAGAAGAGGTTTACGCGTTAAAAGGGGCCATCGAATTAAGCAGCCCTGAGCATGGGGGAACGATTTTCGCCATTATCCTCCCTAAACAAGTGGGATAAGTCGAACGTTGGAAGAAAAAACTTAGAGAGGATGGTTTAGATGTTTCATGTCATTATTGCAGAAGATGACTTCCGAGTGGCACAAATTCACGAGGAGTTTTTAGCGAAAGTGAAACATATGAAACTAATAGGTAAAGCTGGTAACGCAAAAGAAACATTTCAATTATTGGAAGCACATTCTATCGATCTACTATTGCTTGACGTTTATATGCCAGATCAGCTCGGGACGGAGCTTTTACACAAAATTAGAGAACAATATCCATGTGTAGATATTATTATGATCACCGCTGCTACAGATAAGTCTTTTTTGGAAAAAGCGATCAGTTACGGTGTTCAGGATTATTTAATCAAACCTGTGACCATTGAACAATTCCAGGATTCTTTATCACGCTATCAAAAAAAGAAAGAGATGCTTCAGTCAACGAATGAGGTTAATAAGGATATTTTGGATCAAGTATTTGGATCGGGAACGAAAGAACAGGCTGCCCCCTCCCTCCCCACTGGCATCGACTTTAGGACATTAGAGAAAATAAAATCCCTCCTCAAGGAAGAAGCAGACGGGATCACTTCTGAGAGAGCCGGTGAAAAGATTGGAGCTTCCAGAACTACTGCTCGAAGATACCTCGAGTACTTAGTAGGCATAAACGATGCCACCGTTGAACAGGTTTATGGGATAGTCGGCCGTCCTGAGCGACGATACTATATCGAGTAAATCAATGTATACTAAAACATTTTGTGAACAAAATGCACAAAATGTTTTTTAAATGTTTAAAAAACATTATTTTGAAAACGTTTACACGGAATCACCTATGAGGGTAGGATGAATTTAATTAGTCATTCTCACTATTTTTTAACACAGTACTGTAAAGTGAAACTAGACTAAAAATTTTAAAGGAGTGCATGATATGCGAAAGTTTGGAATGATACCGATCCTCTTATTACTTCTCCTGATGGCAGCCTGTTCAGGGAATGCTTCAGGAAGTCAGGAATACCCCACTAATAATATCGAAATCGTTGCACCCGCTTCCCCCGGCGGAGGCTGGGATTTAACCGCTCGTTCCCTGGAAAATGTTCTGTCTGGTCAAGATCTAGTAGAAAACAATATAAATGTCGTTAATAAACCTGGCGGTGGTGGCGAAGTCGGTTGGCAATACTTAAAATCTAAAGACTCCCATTCTTTAGCTGTTAATTCTAGCCTGGTGTTAACAAATAATCTTCTAGGACAAAGTAAGCTGACTTACGAAGACTTCACCCCTATCGCCACATTGGCAACAGAATGGCAGGCCCTGGCTGTTCCTGCTGACTCTGAATTTAATACAGCTACGGAATTCTTAGAAGCAACAAAAGCGGACCCTGGTTCAATTAAAATTGGTGTCGGACCTGGCTTAGGCAACGATGATCACTTATCGCTGGTCCAGGCGGCTAGTGAGTTCGGTATTAACCCTTCCGAACTGAACTTCCTCGTTTATGAAGGCGGCGGCGATGTAGTAACCGCTTTGCTCGGCGGTCACGTCAATGCCGTTACTACCTCCCTATCCGAAGTTAAAGACCAGCACCTTGCCGGTAAGCTTAAGATTTTAGCTGTTTCTTCTGAGAAACCAGTTAAGGGAATAGAAGACGTGCCTACATGGAAAGAGGCTGGGGTCGACATGGTCTTCCCTCACTGGAGAGGACTCATGGGACCTCCAGACATGACAGATGAAGAAATTGCTTATTGGGATGATAAATTAAGCAAAATGGTTGAAACCGAAGCATGGCAAGAGGTCCTAAACAATAACGATTGGGAAGGATTCTATAAAAATAGCGAGGAAACGGAAGCCTTTCTAAAAGAACAGCATGACTTATATCAAAAACTCGTTAAAGACTCTGGATTAGTTAACTAATTAGTTGATATGGCCTGTTGTCAGAGTAGTGGCAGCAGGCATTTATTTCTAAAAAAGGGGTGAACGTGAATGAAAACAATTAAAATGAGTATCCCTGTGTTGCTCATTCTATTTAGTATTATTTTCTTAATTGCCTCATTTAATTTACCAAAAGCGAATCTAGGCAACCCGAATGCACCTATGTATTTCCCTGCAGGATTAAGCATCATTATGCTGATCTTTAGTGTGATCTATTTCTTTCAAGAACTGAAGAACATTCATAAAGAAAACCAATACATTAGGCAGATCTTATCCGGAAGAACTCCAAAGCTGATTGGATTTACCCTTTTATTTGGGGCCGTTTATGCTTTTATTTTCAACCCGCTCGGTTTTCTATTATCAACCATTATTTATCTGGGTGCCTTGCTCTTTTATATAAACGGGAGCAACAAATGGCTCGTTAATATCATCGTAACGATTAGCTTTTCATTTATTTCATGGTACGCATTCAGCGAATTACTTGGAGTCAGTTTACCTTAGGAGGTGACCTATTATGGATGTAAGCAGCTTTATGGATGGGCTTTCCATTGCCTTAGAACCTGTAAATATTATGTGGATTGTCATTGGAGGATTTCTAGGAACCGTTGTTGGGATGCTTCCCGGTCTTGGACCTGCGACGGCCGTTGCGGTATTGATTCCGATTACGTTTAGTATGAATCCAGTCAGTGCGATTATATTGATGGCCGCGATTTATTATGGTGCCATGTACGGTGGCTCACGCAGCTCGATTCTTTTAAACACACCTGGTGATGGATCAGCGATTGCCGCAACATTTGACGGTTATCCCATGGCTCAAAAAGGGCAAGCTGGCCCGGCGTTAGCCATTTCCGCTGTTGCTTCCTTTATCGGTGGGATTATAGCAGTCATTGGATTTGTCTTTCTCGCTGTGCCATTAGCAAATTTCGCTTTAAAGTTTGGCCCAGCTGAATATTTCCTGCTCATGCTTCTCACTCTTTCAGCCATCGTCGCCCTTTCAATTGGAAAAATGGTCAAAGGCTTTCTTGCGATGATGATCGGACTTGCTCTAGCCACTGTAGGGATTGACACGCAAACGGGGGTGTATCGTTTTACAATGGGTCTCCCTCATTTTAGTGATGGAATTGATTTCCTGATTGTCATTATTGGTGTGTACGCGATCGGTGAAGTCCTTTATAACTTTTTGAACATTGACCAACAAAAAAAGGAAAAGAAAAAAGTCGGGAAGGTTTGGTTCACAAAGGATCAATGGAAACGATCAAAATGGCCGATTCTACGCAGTGGTCCGATTGGTTTCCTTATTGGTGTTCTCCCCGGAGCAGGTGGAACGATCGCGTCAATGATCGGCTATACTACCCAAAAGCAAATTTCAAAGAATCCTGAAGAATATGGAAAAGGGGCTGTAGAAGGATTAGCTGCACCAGAGTCCTCAAACAATGCTGCCTCTGTAGGTGCCATGATCCCCCTTCTTACGATGGGCATACCAGGTTCCGGAACAACAGCTGTCATGTTAGGGGCCCTGATTATGCTTGGACTGCGGCCTGGCCCGCTGTTATTCGAGCAGCAGCCTGACACCGTATGGGCACTGATCAACAGTATGTTTATCGGAAATATTGCATTGGTGATTATTAATATCCTGCTTGTCGGAGTACTCGTCAAAATTCTTGATACACCAGCTAAAGTGCTTTACCCGATCATCGTGCTCCTCGCCTTTATCGGAACCTATACGTTAAGTTATTCAACGATAGACTTTTTCTTACTGCTCGTCTTCGGAATTTTTGGTTTATTTTTAAAAGTACTCGATTTCCCTATCGCTCCTTTGGTCCTTGCTTTAATTGTCGGGGCTGAAATGGAGCAGAATTTCCGGATGGCTGTATTGTCGTCAAACGGAAGTCTCGGCATATTCTTCTCGTCTGGGGTGAGCATCACTTTACTTGTACTAACCATACTGTCCCTGTTTTATCCGCTCATTATCAAGCTTGTGAAGAAGAGAAACGATTTGGAAGAAGACCAAATGAGTAAATCTTCTTAAGGAGGAAGTACGATGTCAAACATTTCTGATTATGATTTAGTTGTCGTTGGAGCAGGAAATGCTGCCCTATGTGCGGCCATTTCAGCCCGTGAAACTGGGGCAAGTGTATTAGTTCTTGAAAAAGGACCAGAACATAAACGTGGCGGCAACTCATATTTCACCGATGGCGCGATTCGTTTTGCCTATAACGACCTCAGCGACATAAGAAAACTTATGCCTGATTTATCGGATCAAGAAGCTGCAACCATTGTCATGCCTGAATATAGTACCAACGATTACTATGATGATTTGTTGAGAGTAACTGGCGGGAAAAGTACACCGGAATTAGCGAACCACTTAGTCAACGATTCCTATCAAACAATCTCTTGGATGAGAGAGCATGGTGTTGAATTCGAATTAAATTATAGCAATCAGTCTTTTGAAAAAGAAGGTCAATACCATTTCTGGGGCGGCCTCCCTGTTAAAACGAAAAACATTGGCATGGGATTGATGAAGACATTATTCGAACGAGCTCAAGAACTGGAAGTTGACATTTGGTACGATTCCCGAGCAATTGAACTTAAAACAGAGAACGAGCAGATCGCATCGATTGTTATCGAACAAAACGAGCAAACCGTTGAAGTATCTACGGCCAGTGTTGTACTTGCGTGTGGAAGCTTTGAAGCCAATAAACAAATGCGCGCAGAGCATATCGGCAAAGAATGGGAAGCAGCGATTGTCCGGGGCACGGAATATAACACTGGTGATGGATTAACCATGGCCCTTGCAATTGGTGCCCAGAGGCATGGCGAATGGTCAGGCTGCCATTCGATTGGAACAGACTACAATGCTCCAAAGGTCGGGGACTTCAAGAAGCCTGGCGACATTTTTAAAAAGCACTCCTATCCATTAAGCATCATGCTCAATAAAGAGGGCGAACGATTCGTTGATGAAGGAGCCGATTTCAGAAATTACACCTACGCTAAATATGGCAGAGAAATACTGAAGCAGCCTGATCACGTCGCTTTTCAAATCTACGACCAGCAAGTCCGTCCGATGCTACGTAAAGAATACAACCTTGAGGAGGCCACCTATTATCAAGCCGACACGCTTGAAGAGTTAGTGGAAAAGTTACCTGTAAATAAGGCACCATTTTTAAAAACGATTGCCGAGTACAACGAAGCAGTAGAAGATGGCTATTACAATCCAACCGTCAAAGATGAAAAAGGGACAACCGGGATTACACCACCGAAAACAAACTGGGCTCTACCAATTGAGCAAGGCCCCTTCTACGCCTTCCCTGTCACATGTGGCATCACCTTCGCATTTGGGGGATTGCACGTCAACACAGAAGGCGAAGTATTAAATGAGGATAGTGAGCCGATTTCAGGGTTGTTCGCTGCCGGGGAAATGGTCGGCGGCATCTTCTACGGGAATTATCCTGGGGGATCTGGACTAATGTCGGGAGCTGTCTTTGGTAGAACAGCCGGTTCTTCCGCTGCTCGTTACGTACTAAACCAAAATACAAACATCACTCAGTAAGCAGATGAAAAGCCACCGGACTCAAGGTGGTTTTTTCTCTTACATAGGAGCATTTTCTATGAACAAAAAAACATTATTACTAATCCTATCACTTATCATCTATTTATTATTCTTCCTGCCGATTTTCGACTCGGACATGAAAATCCAGGCTATCGCGGCTTTAGTCATCATCCAAATCCTCTGGATCGGCCGCGTTTTCCCATTAGCCTATAGCTCTCTATTATTTTTCCTGCTGCTATCGTTCCATTTTTTCACCTACTCGGAAACCTTAGCCTACTTCAGCTCAGAAATTGTTTGGCTGCTATTTGCGACTTTTATCATTTCACATGCCTTTATCGAAACAGGTCTCGCAAGCCGTGTTTCTTTCCAATTGTTAAAAATATCTGGCGGCTCCGGCCGCGCCTTGATTCTGATTTCTTTTTTCCTAATGCTCGTTCTATCAATTTTGATTCCATCAAACGTAGGCAAAGCCAATCTTGTCACGTCAGTACTTGATCGCTTACTTAAAAATTTACAGGAAATTAATGAAGGGAAAAACTTAGCAAAAGCTTTATTTATTGGGATAAGCTATTTAGCTGCTATTTCAGGGGCCTTTGTCGCTACGGGAGCAAGCTCAACGATCTATACATTTGGCCTTTTCTCAAGTATTTCAACGAACCTGAACTACCTCACGTGGATCCTGTACTTCGCTCCCCCATTCTCGTATTTATCACCTTGTTATGGCTTATCTTCCTGCATTACTTTCCACCAGAAAATATTGATAAACAGCATTTGCTGCAATTACTAGAAGAACGATTAGCAGTGTTAGGACCGCTAAGTTTTGCAGAGAAAAAAATAATGACTATTATGGGGGTAACGTTAGCACTATGGGCAACCCAAACACTACATGGCTTCTCCATCCCTCTCGTTGGCTTGTTAGGAGCGGTATTAACCATCTTGCCAGGAATAGGTGTCTGGAAATGGGAACAAGCCAAGAAATCTATCAATTGGGACATGATGCTGTTTTTCGCAAGCACACTCATGGTGTCAGGGATGCTGATTAAAACTGGCACGATTGAATGGGTCGCCGACTTTCTCATCCGTTCGATATCATCGCAATCAGCTATTCTTGTTATAGTGATCTTAGTTTTATGTACCGCACTGCTTCGGATCATTTTTGTGAATGTCCTGGGATTTTTAACGATTATGATCCCGCTGTCGATTAACATAGGAGAAAGTTTATCTGGATTCTCCCCTTTAGTTGTTGCAATGGCTGTCTTTTTGACCGGCATACCAGGGTTCTTTTTAATTACACAGTCGCCCGTACATTTGATCAGCTACTCGTATGGTTATTTCACCGATAAGGATCTACTTAAAATTGGGCTTCCTTCATCGATTTTATGGTTAACTATGATTATCTGTTCTGTACTCTTTTATTGGCAGTTTATTCTATGAACAAAGCGAGATCTCAGAGAATCTTAACTCTATGAGATCTTTTTTATTAGGTTACCTTTCCCTACCCTCTCTTTCATAAAATTTCATAGCTAGTATATTTTTCCTTTCTAATGGCTAGATTGATAAAAATAGGTTTTTAACACCATTGGAAGGAGGCACGAAAAGTGGCAGAAAACAATGATCGTTCTACCATGTCTCGTCGCCGGTTTATCAGAAATTCAAGTTACGCAGCCGGAGGGGCCATCGGTGGCGGATTTATCGGTACTCTTATTGGCAGAAATCTCTTAGGTGATGATCAAGAGGTGAAGAATAAGTCACAATCTGATGCCCCACCAGATTTTGGCCATGCCTTAATGCATTTTACTAACCAACAGGAATTTGCCGTCCTTAGCGCAGCAACAGAAAGAATCTTCCCCGAGGATGATAACGGTCCAGGTGCCGTCAAGCTAGGCGTGCCGTTTTTTATTGATCACCAGTTAGCTGGATCCTATGGCCATAATGATAGGGAGTATATGCAGGGACCATTCTACCCTGGTTCTGACTTCCAAGGCTATCAGACTAGGCTTAAGCGTCATGAAGTGTTCGATGTCGGCATTAAAGCGATACGGAATGAAAGTAAGAAAGATTTTGATGCTGATTTTGTGGATCTAGAAGGGGAGCAACAGGACAAAATCCTGCAAAAGTTTCAGGATGGCGATGTGAAGTTGAAAGGGGTTACAGCAACCACCTTCTTTGAGCTTCTTCGTTCGGCTACGATCGAAGGCGCTTATTCAGACCCGCTTTACGGAGGAAATGGCAATATGGAAGGTTGGATGATGAAGGAATTTCCAGGTAACTATATGAGCTATCTTAATGAAATTGGGAAAGAAGAATTTATTCAAAAAGAACCAAGAGCTTTGAGAGCACATCTGAAATCGTAATAAAGGAGTGAAGGATTAACTATGGCTACAACATTAGATAAGGTAGAAGTTGTTACAGTCGGAGTCGGTTGGACAGGCGGTATCATTGGGGCAGAGCTCGCTAAGAAGGGAGCGCAAGTCGTTGGTCTTGAACGAGGAAAGGCCAGGTCTACGGATGATTTCCAGCATATCCATGATGAATACCGATATGCCATCCGTTACGAATTGATGCAGGATTTATCCCGAGAAACCATTACATTTAGGAATGATAGAGACACACGTGCCCTTCCCATGCGTCAGTTAGGTTCCTTCCTGCTTGGTGAAGGACTTGGCGGGGCAGGTGTCCACTGGAATGGACAAACGTGGCGATTCTTACCCTATGATCTTGAGATTAAATCCATAACTGAGAAGAAGTATGGGAAAAATAAGCTTGGTGACGAGTACTCCATTCAAGACTGGGGCATCACATATGATGAGCTGGAACCCTATTTCTACAAATTTGAACAGACGGCTGGTATAAGTGGGGAAGATAATGAGTTTAGTGCACCAAGAAGTAATCCTTATCCGAATCCACCAATGAAAGAAACACCCATTACCGAGCGTTTCAAAAAGGCAGCAAAGAATTTAGATCTCAGCCCTTTCCATATGCCATCAGGCAATATGTCTCAAACATATGAGAACCCTGACGGTCAGACGATTGCTCAATGTCAGTATTGCGGTTTTTGTGAACGCTTCGGTTGTGAATATGGCGCCAAGTCTTCACCAAACGTGACGGTCATCCCAACGGCTCAAAAAACAGGGAATTTCGAACTAAGAACACATGCCAATGTCACGGAAGTCATGTATGACGGAAATAAGGCAACAGGTGTTAAATATGTTGACTTGCAAACAGGCGAAGAATTTATCCAGCCTGCCGATATCGTCGTCCTGACGAGCTATGTGATGAACAATGTTCGTTTGCTGTTGAACTCTAAAGTTGGTCGTCCTTACGATCCCGAGACTCGCTCAGGTGTCATTGGTAAAAATTATTGCTATCAAATCTTGCCAGGCGCTACGGCTTTCTTTGAGGAAGAAAAATTCAACACCTATATGGGTGCAGGGTCGCTTGGAGCGACGGTCGATAACTATAATGGTGATAATTTTGACCATTCCGATGTAAACTTCATCCACGGTGGGTCCGTATCCATTACCCAGACAGGGCAACGTCCGATTAATAACAACACGGTACCTAATGACACACCAAACTGGGGAAAACAATTTAAATCTGAATCGATAAAATATTATCATCGTAACTTATCGGTTGGGGCGCAAGGTGCATCCATGCCCCATCGCAACAATTATTTGAGCCTTGATCCGGATTATAAGGATATCTTTGGATACCCACTTCTCCGGTTGACGTATGACTTTACAGAACAGGATAAAAATCTGCACGCCTACCTTAGCGAGAAATGTGCAGCTATAGCAAAAGAAATGGGCGCAAGTAAGGTAGAACCAAGAGAAATCAGTGACCACTATAGCATTGTTCCTTATCAAACCACCCATAACACCGGGGGAGTCATCATGGGGGGCGATCCTGAAACATCTGCAGTGAATAATTACTCCCAAATGTGGGATGTGGACAATCTATTTGTAGTTGGAGCTTCTGCATTTGCTCATAACGGCGGCTATAACCCCACTGGTACTGTCGGAGCTTTGGCGTATCGTGCAGCCGAAGGAATTGCTAAGTTTAGAGAACAAAAAGGACAACTGGTGAAGGTGCAAAGCAGCAGCGAACATGTCTAAAGTATGGATTGGCCAATAAAGTAACATGCTAGAAAAGACAAGCTTTTAGGGTCAGCGTATCGTTAGACCACGTGCCCTGGCCCTAATAATACAAAAGGAGCGATCACAATGGGCATAGCGAATATAGGCATTCCAGGGTTAATTATTATCCTTGTTGTAACATTAATTATTTTCGGACCTAAAAAATTACCCGAAATTGGCTCAGCATTTGGGCAGACACTGTCTGAGTTCAAAAAATCAGCCAACAGCCTGATGAATGATGAAGATAATGAACAGAAGAAGATTGTTGACGCAACGAAAGACGAGAAAAAAGATCATCCATCTTAACATTCCTGGGGGGAATCGATGATGAACGAAGCACACTTGGATAAGTCATTGCTGAATGAAGAAGAACAGACACTCGTCGAGCACATTACCGACCTAAGAAAAGCGATTATCAGCTCAGCCATCTTCTTCGTTGTTTGTTTTGTTGCCATTTTGGTTTCGATTAACTACGTGATCCCTTTAGTAACCGATGGAAACAAACTCGTCATGCTCGGACCACTCGACGTCATCAGATTTTATACTGGGATAGCAGGAAGCTTGAGTCTTGGACTTTCGGCTCCATTTATTGGTTTTCAAGCTTGGAAGTTTGTCAGACCTGCGATGACAACGAAAGAAAGCAAGACAACCTTATCGTTCATCCCAGGTATTTTACTTAGTTTTCTGATTGGTGTCTCCTTTGGTTTCTTTATAGTTTTCCCCACTGTCTATGGGTTTCTCATGAATATTGGTTCACAAAACTTTGAGATGATGATCACGGCCAAAGAGTATTTCTCTTTTATGTTGATGACATCCATTCCACTAGGTTTTCTATTTGAAGTACCGCTTTTACTAATGTTTTTGACAGCGATCGGGATCGTGACACCAGATAAATTACGGGAAGTCAGAAAATATGGATATCTCCTAATGGCCATTGTTTCTGCCCTCATCACACCACCTGATCTGCTCTCTCAAATCATTGTTCTCGGGCCTTTGATTGTCTTATATGAGCTTGGAGTTATCCTTTCGAAAATGGTTTATCGTCGGAAGTGGGAAACTGATGATCAGGCGGAATAAACAGAAAGCTGAATAGCAATATTGATTATATGGGCGCGATCCTTTACCAGGATTAGCGTCCATTTCACTTGTTTATTAAGAAAAGATATTGACGACTTTTCAGAATAAAACAACCGCACTCAGCCTTTGTAAAAGCCAAGTGCGGTTGCTACTCACTTACATTCCAGAGTGCTCTTTTCGCCAAAACTTGTGAACTTTGTGACGTATCATGGATTAGAAATGGGTATCTATTTGGATTAGGGTGTACTATTCTGCTACAAAAAAGACACAAAAAATCGTACCTTTTGTGTAAAAAGCAAACCAGTGACTCCCCTCAACACTTTAAAACACTATCGTTAATAAGGTTTATAACTTCTAAGAAAATTGTAACCATGCTCCAAGAGTACATAGAAAAAGCCTAATACCAAGCTTAAAAAGCTAAGAACTTAGGCTTTCTTCTATCTTCAATCATTACGTCCTCTGCGAACCATTATATTCTGTCCTTATATTTCTTCTGCAGTCGAATCTCTTCCTTGAGATCCATTCTTTTTGTTTCAACACTTCTTAGTCTTTTAAAAGTGGCGAAAGACAAAAGAGTTATCATAAGGTAAAATAAACGGGAATTTTCTTGCTCAATAATGCCCATTGGAAGACTCTCCTTTAGCAATCCCCTCTTCTGCTAATTCTATATTTATTTTATCATCTAACCTTGCCCCTTTCACACAATATTAAAAAGGGCCTTGCTTTGACCACCCGAAACAAATTCAGGTCTGCCTCATTAGAGACAGACCTTTCAAATTAGTCTTCCTGCTGCGGTTTAAGGGTAGAATCTATTTCGTTCTTCCCGTCATAATTCACACCGAAGATTCGCTTCATACGTTCATGAGCTTGCTCTTTAATCGAATCAGTGATATGCCCTCTGACTTTGGATAAGGCGTATAAGACCACCATCGTATCATCCGCAAATCCTAGAACAGGGATGAAATCCGGCACAATGTCCAACGGCAGAATCAAGTATCCTAAGGCACCTGCAATCATTGCTTTAACAGACTTAGGAGTGTCCGGACTTTTGAAAGCATAGAATAACAGCAGGCTGTAGTAGGAGATTTTAACTCCCATTTTCTTGGCATACTTAAGCAGCTTTGCCACATATTTATTTTCAGAGAAATGCTTCTCTTTCCCTTTAATGGCTTCGGAAGAATCAAAGTTCTCTAATTTCTTATCATAGTCTTTTTCTGTTGACAATTACATCTCCTCCTTAATCATCCCTGGGTTGTTCTAATCCTCTCAGGGCTGGTGCAATTATACCTGACCTGTTCCAATGAGGCAAAATTAGAAGCAGGATCAACTACTCTCCTCTGAGGGTTGTTCATCTGTCTCCTCCTGTTCAATCGTTACAACGACCTTTTCGATTCGGTAGTCCGTTACCTCCGTCACTTCAAAGAGAATTTGCTTATATTGGATCACAGGCTGTTCTTCTTCAGACGGAACATAACCTATTTGATCGATGAGGTATCCATTAATGGTTTCAGACTTATCGGTTGGCAAGTCAGTTTCCAGAACTTCGTTAAGTTGATACAGTCGCGTGACCCCGGCCACTGAATATTTACCTCGGCCAAGCTTTGTGATTTCCTCATCACTGCTATCGGTTTCTACATTTTCGCTGAAGATTTCACCGACAATTTCCTCAATAACATCTTCAAAGGTAATCATTCCTTCCGTCCCTCCAAATTCATCGAGAACAATAGCAATGTGCCTGTTATTTTTCTGCATATCTCGGAGCACGATATCGACCCGTTGACTTTCCAACACATAATGAGGTTTGCGAATGATCTCTTTTATATCGAAAGAATCATATTCTCTTCGCTCCAGGAATTGAAGCAGATCCTTCGTATGCAAAACACCGACGATTTGATCGATACTGTCTTCATACACGGGGAAGCGAGTGAATTTTTCTTCTTTCACTAATTGTACCGTGTCCTGTAAGGTTGTATGAGTTGGCAGTCCGGACAGATCGGTTCGGTGTGTCATAATGTCAGAAACCGTCTTATCATTAAATTCAAAAATATTTTTGATCATAAACGACTCATCGCTCTGAATATTGCCTTTCCTTGCTCCCTCGTCGACCAGCATTCTTATATCTTCTTCGGTTGCCTCTTCATTATCGGCATTAGGATCGACACCGAACAAGCGAACCGTGTTGTCTGTAGAAAAAGTGAGCAGCTTCACAATCGGCAGACTAACTTTAAATAACAAAGTCAGAGGTGTCGCCATCAGATTAGAAATCAATTCCCCTTTCTGTAAGGCGAGTTGCTTGGGTACGAGCTCGCCAAAGACCAGGGTGAAATAGGAGAGAACTATAGTAATAACTACGACGGAAACCGTGCCGAGCACCGCTTGGGACAATGGCACTCCTAAATTATACAACGCCTCTGCTAAGGGCCCAGCAAAGAAATCAGCCGCAAACGCACTGGCTAAGAATCCGGCCAGCGTAATTCCGACTTGAATCGTG
This sequence comes from Halobacillus amylolyticus, assembly GCF_022921115.1. Lineage (NCBI taxonomy): Bacteria > Bacillati > Bacillota > Bacilli > Caryophanales > Bacillaceae > Halobacillus > Halobacillus amylolyticus. Next base: position 1,693,683 of record NZ_CP095075.1, read on the forward strand.
GACAAGAAGCGGCTTGGTTCAGATATAAGATGGTAGAGCTTCTTCGCCTTCTTATCGCCACGATCTGCCATTTGCTTCACTTTTTTATCATTTAGTGAAATCAAGGCGATCTCTGATGCAGCAAAAAAACCATTTAAAATAATTAGTATAATGAGTGTTCCTATAGCAATCACCAATGAATATAACCCTCCACATAAAGTAAAAAATCTTCCCTCGCCAAGAAACCGGTGAGATAAACAAATCCTTCTAACTCGTTTACATGTATTATTTACCCCACTCAGCGGTTCTTAACCCTTCTTACCATTCTTTTCGATGATTTGTGATAGAAAACCGCTATAGTTAAGGAATATTTATGTACAGAACTCTGTGTCCTAAAAATAATTTTCTATGGTCAAAACCTGCTGCTTGATTTCATAAAGGCTCCGGTTCCATTTAAACTGTCACACTGCCTTTTGCAAAGTAGAGCGTGACCCTTGTTAAATAATTCTAAAAAAATCTCAGAAGGATACTCCTCTCTGAGATTTCTGAAATGTATTTGCAGCCCAATAATATGTAACGGAGTTAAAAACCCTCAGTCAAGTTCAATTCTACAAGGAGCTCATGGTCTTCACGAAATCATTCACAAAGTACTTCACATTAAAATCAATAACAATCTTGTTTATAGGGTAGTGTGGAATGATTTCCGGAACAGGGCGAAAATCAGCATAGGTTAAGCCTCTTGATGGACCGTCATCGACAACAAAAATTTGCCGATGAACAAGTTTATAGTGATCTTCATTTGTAAGAAAGGAAAGCAAGGTGACGTCATGTAAAGGGGCCCCGTTAATACCGGGGATAATGGATTGATATTGCATGCTATAGTATTCCATAATGGGTTTAAGAATTGGTGAAAAGGGTGTCGCTGTTTGTTCTGAAAGGTCGTGAATAATGTCAAGGGAGACAATGGCGCGATTACTCACATTAAGCGGTATAAATGTGATTCCCCTCCCTTGGGCAGCCACAATTTTTGCAGCTTGAGGGTCACCATAAACATTGGCCTCTGCTAAAGGACTGCTATTCCCCGGAACTAGAAAGGCCCCTCCCATAACAATGATTTCTCCTGCATCATGAATGTTACTTCCTGCTTGAACAAAGGTAAGAGCTAATGTTGTGAAGCGGGACAGATTAACAATCGTAAGCTCCTTCCCATAGGTTGAAATTAAATCATAGATCTTTTGAAAAGGATAAACCTTAGCAGGCGTAATATGCTCTGTGTTCAGTCCCCCTATGCCATGATAGCCATGAATCTCATAAAAATATTGAGGGGGCAAGCCGGTAAGAGGGGCTTCCGCTCCATTAATCAGTGGGATATCTTCTCTTCCCGCAAGCTTAAGTAAATAGGCGCTATTCCTTAGTGCGTCAGCCTGACTGACATTACCATATCCACATGCAATCCCCATCACTTCGATGTTTGGATTTAGAAGGGCATACATAATGGCAAACGAATCATCAACCCCAGGATCTGCGATTAATAAGATTTTCCCCATTCCAACGCCTCCTCTTTGCATTATTTTATATGGCTTGGAACGTCTTTATGCCCGCCTTTATTCGGTATTATCTTTCTCACTGCAATAAAAAACACCCGCGTCAAGCTTTACAAAAGCTTGAGAGCGGATGTTTGAACAATGATTCATCTCACTTCAAATCTTGTTTCGGCAACGAGAAAAAGTCCTTGCTCTCACTAAAACTCGCAGCTAACCTTCCCAGAGGACGCAACTTCTCAAAATTAACCTTATAATTTTCAAGATAGTAGTCTTCTTGAATATGGTAGAGTACCATTTCTCCAATAATTAAATGGTCGCTGCCAAGCTCAACGATTTGATGCAGCTTACATTCCATTTGAATCGGTGCTTCCTTGATTCTCATCGGCTTTACTTTTTCACTTGGAATCGGTGTAAGGCCTGCTTCCTCGAACTCGTCAACTTCACTGGCAAGGTTTTCTGAACTTTTTTGCACCTCATTGCCAAGTGGTGTCGATGAGATGTTAATGACAAATTCTTTGCCTGTACGGATGTTCTCCAGTGTGTCTTTAACTGTTCCTTTTCTAGCCCCAACCCCTGGTCCAATCGAAATACAGAGCATCGGCGGCTGTCTTGATGCTACCGTAAAGAAGCTGAATGGGGCCAGGTTGCGAATTCCATTTTCAGATGTCGTGGAAACCCAGGCAATCGGCCGTGGAACAACAGACCCTGATAACAATTTATAAACGTTTTTTGTCTCTAGTTTTGAAGGATCAAATCTCATCTCACTTTCTCCTTTTTACAAGTTTGTATCGATGTTAATTGGAAGAAACGTTCTCTTTTTTTACAACATATAAGCTGGCTAGGATCAAAAGCACTCCCACCATGATTCCAGAAATTAACAGCCAACCAAATGTGTAGCTTTGACTTTGGTCAACTAACAAGCCGAATAGGGGCGGAATGAGGATCACGCCGATGGAACCAAGCGTAATACTGAATCCACTTGATAATCCTGCTTGCTCCTTAGGAACGAGTTCTGAGGCTAAGTTCATCCAAATGCCATTAAACCCGGAAACAGAGAAGCCAAATACGAGAAAGATGGGCACGAGCATCCAAAAAGGGGTTCCAGCCGGGATAAAGGCGACAACGACACTTGCAACTAAGGTGATACTAGCAATGAAAACGAGAATGATCAGCCGTTTGCCATCAAACAAACGATCACTGATCACTCCCCACCCTACTCTTCCAAGGGAACCGCCGACTTCTGAAGTAACGAGCAGCATACCCGCTAATACTAGATTGATGCCCAGCTGTTCGTAGGCGAACAAAACGAGATACGTATTTAAACACATCTGTGATCCATTGACTCCCATGGCACTAAAACTGACGAGAAGCAATGCCTTATTTTTAACCATGCTGAGAATCGAAGAATAAATCGATCGAAATGTTGGCTTCTCGTTACTGACGGCCGCTTCTTGAGGAGGATCGCGATACAGTAAAAAAGCAATCAAACCGGTAACAACTAAACCTAGACAGGCAATCAACACGACAGGTCTCCAGCCATAAGAAGCCGCTAGCGGCAATAATAAGATCGCCGAAAGTGCTGAACCAAACGTGATCCCCATCTGTTTAATTCCCATTGCGGTTCCTCGCTGCTTTTGCGAAAACCAATAGATAATTCCTCTGTTCGTAGTAGGATGCATCCCACCATACCCTAGTCCGCCAATCATCACTAAGAAAAGCACAAGCCAAAAGGCGGATTGGAACGTCATAAATAAGAAGCTGGTCCCAAGACATAGGGATAACACTAATAATAAGGGTCTTGAGCCGATTCTATCGGTAATGAAGCCAGCAGGAATAGACGCTATCGCCTGCCCGAGGAACAGCGCCGATGGCAACAAGCCTATTTGTGCCTTTGTCAGAGATAAATCTTCTTCTATTAACACCCCAAGTGGTCCAAGACTCCGTCCAATAAAGGCGACCATAATTTGAGCCATCAGCAGCCATAGTAACATTTTCCACGGATTGGCCAGACTTGTTGGTGTTGTATTCATTGCAACTGTTCTCATTCCAAGACATCTCTTTTCTAAATGGTAGACTATGTTCCGACTTTACTCAGCCTGCGCTAGATTGCACACCATTCATAGACAAACCAGTCAATCAACCGATTGACTGGTTTGGTAGGAAGCTCATCGTTTACATACCAATCACTTGATCTGCTTCTTCCTCTTCAGCAGCCGAGACACTCATAAATAGGCTGCCAATCACACAAATCAAGAGGTTAATAAGTAATCCCCAAAGGCCACTGAATATCCCTAAAGGTGTGATGTTGGCAAACGTCATATACGAAGCGAACACCGTACCCGTGAGCATACCTGCGAACACGGCTTTCGGATGAAGGCGATTCCAATACAATCCGAGGATTAAGGCCGGAGCTACCTGAATTAATAGTTCAAATTTTAACACAAAAATCTGATAAAGTGTGGCTGGTGGGAACCATGCAATAATAACGAGGAGCACAACTGCCGCTACACCAACAAGTTTACCGACGAGAATTTTCTTATTCTGTGATGCTGTCGGGTTGATATACCTTCCATACAAATCATTGGAAACAATCGATGAGAACGTCAATAGGACAGAATCGGCTGTTGACACAATCGCAGCAATGACACCACCAAATAAGAGAACCATGGCCCAATAAAAGAGAGCGTTCTGATTAGCCACAGCACTCGCCATCATCCCAACCAATTGCTCAGACTCTGCCGTATCTAATCCAGGGAATGCGGCAATCCCGATAATTCCAACGATAAATACGACCCCTGCTGTTAGAAAAGGCATCCAAGCCATTTGTGTAAAAGAACGTTTTAACGTTTTTTCACTTTTGGCAGAAAAAATCCTCTGGACAGCATGAGGATAGACGGCTGCGCCAATTCCTACAAGCAGTAGTAAACTAAACCAGTTGGCGACACCAGGCCCGTCGGGAACACCTAATTTCTCAGGCGCATAGGCCTGCATATAGTCCGCGGCTGTTGGCAGCCCGCCAAAGTAGATAATTGAACCAATTAACAGCATGAACACACCGAACAGTAACGCGATCCCCTGCATGGTATCCGTATAAGCGACAGAACGCATACCGCCGAGCCAACCGTAAATAAGCATAATGGTAATAAAGAACACAACCCCTACTTGATAAGGAATTGTCCCCCTGTTAAACCGGAAACACCTTGACCAATGGCAACAAATTGTTCCAACAAATAGTTACCGAGTGCATAAAGCATTAAAAAAGCAGCTAAAATGGAAACAGGTTTCGATCTGAACCGCTTCTCAATCCAGTCAACTGGGGTAAGGAGTTTGTACTTTTTCCCCATCAGATACATTCTTGGCGCAAACATCAAGTACACCATTATAATTAGGATAAAGTAAGGAACAGATACGAGATACTCATATCCCATCCGATAGGCTGTCGGTGGATAACCAACGACTGTATTTCCGCTATACTGCGTCGCAAAGAAAGTAAAGAACAATACCATAACACCGAGCCCACGTCCACCAAGGTAATACTCATCAAGGCTTTCATGAACATTTCTGTTTTTTAAATAAGTGACAATACCTACTCCAAGCATAATCGCACCATACATTAATAAGATTAAGACTCCTGACCAACCTGCAAATGCTAATTCCATGGATTATTTCGCCTCCTTCTTTTCTTGCTCTTCCTCATCCTCTTCCAGATGCCACTGATATTTTAAAACATAGGTTAAAAAGGCTGATAGTAACATTGATGCACCGATGATAATTAATGCCCAATAGGGAATTCCCAAGAACAATGGTTGATAAGAACCGGTCGGGAAGTACCACGGGTTGATCAGGACAAAAAGGATGCCAAACACAATCCATAACTTGCCGTTTTTGATCGGTTCTTTCTTTGGTTTGCTCATACCTGATTCCTCCTCAGATTTCATAATTTTCAGAAACAAAAAGGTGCTAGAAGCTGTTATTTGGCTAAAAGTCTCCGCCAGTGATTTAAATAGTAGTTGGATTCATATAAAAAGGCCGATTTTTCTCAAATTCTTTAATATTGTCTTCCGCTTCCAAAGTAAGGGCAATGTCATCCAGACCGTTCAAGAATTTATGACGAGTGTGCGAATCAAGCGTAAACGGAATCGACCAGCCCTGTTGATCCTTAATAATTCCTTCCTGTAGATCGACTTGTAGGGTATAACCGTCGATGTATTCTTCTTTTTCAAATAAGTCATTCATTAAAGATTGCTCAAGTTCAATTAACAACAAACCATTTTTAGAACAGTTGATTCGGAATATATCGGCAAAAGACGGGGCAATGATCACCTGGAATCCGTAATCCTGAAGGGCCCAAACCGCATTTTCCCTTGAAGACCCGGAGCCGAAATTCTCTCCTGTCAGCAAAATCGAGGCCTCTTGATATTTGTTAAAATTTAAAACAAAGTCCTCCCGCGGCTCGCCATCTTCTTGAAAACGCCAGTCGTGCATGAGGAACTGGCCGAAACCCGTTCTCTCAATCCTTTTAAGAAATTCTTTTGGGATAATGATGTCTGTGTCGATATTGGTCCGGTTCAAGGGCACAACAGACCCCTTATGCTTACGAAACGGTTTCATTCTCCTTCACCCCCTTGTGGAAATCCCATTCTCTAATATCTGTTAGACGACCAGTGATCGCTGCAGCAGCGGCCATCATCGGACTCACCAAATGTGTTCTGCCCCCTTTCCCTTGACGTCCTTCGAAATTACGATTGGACGTTGAGGCGCATCGTTCACCTTCTTGTAAAAAGTCAGGATTCATCCCAAGGCACATACTGCAACCGGGCTCTCTCCATTCAAAACCGGCTTCAGTAAAAATTTGATCCAATCCCTCTTTCTCTGCTCGTCTTTTGACATGGTACGAACCAGGAACGACAAGAGCTGTAATATTGTCGGCAATTTTGTGACCGCTTACAACTTTTGCAGCCAAACGCAAGTCTTCTATTCTTGCATTCGTGCACGAACCGATAAACACTCTATCCAATTTGATCTTTTCCATTTTTGTATGCGGTTCTAAGCCCATATAATGTAAAGCCGCTTCAGATGCCGTCTGATCAGATGCCCCTGTAAATGCTTCTGGTGCCGGAACTGATTGATCAATGGAAGTCACCTGCCCTGGATTGGTTCCCCATGTGACTTGTGGGGCAAGGTCATTGATGTTAATCGTGACGGTACTGTCGTAAATGGCACCTGAATCTGTGTATAGATTGCGCCATTCTTTTACAGCATCTTCCCATTGCTGACCCTTTGGCGCAAAATGACGATCCTTTAAATACTGAAATGTCTTTTCATCCGGGGCGATCATTCCGGAGCGGGCCCCCGCTTCAATCGCCATATTGCAAATCGTCATCCGTTCTTCCATGGACATGTTTCTAACCGTACTTCCTGTAAATTCAATGACATGCCCCGAGCCGCCATTCGTACCCATTTCTCCAATGATCTTCAAAATGATGTCTTTACTGCTGACACCAGGAGGCATCTCGCCTTCGATTTCGACATTCATCGTTTTCGGCTTATCCTGCGGCAGTGTTTGTGTCGCTAGTACGTGTGTGATCTCACTTGAACCGATCCCAAAAGCAAGCGATCCGAAAGCGCCGTGTGTCGAGGTATGGCTGTCCCCACAAACAATCGTCTTACCAGGAGTGGTCAGCCCAAGCTCAGGTCCGATAATGTGCACAATGCCGTTGTCTGGGTGATTGAGGTCATAAACATCGATCCCAAACTCCTTACAATTTTCCGTTAAAAATTGCACTTGTTTTTTAGCCAACACATCACTTAGCCCTTGATTTCGATCCGTTGTCGGCACATTATGATCTGTCGTTGCAAACGTTAAATCAGGACGGCGAACGGTACGCCCCTGCTCCCGCAGCAGTGAAAAAGCCTGCGGAGACGTGACTTCATGGACTAAATGCAAATCTATGAAAAGCAGCGGCTGGTCTAGCGATGGATCAATCGTATGGGTGTCCCATACTTTTTCAAAAAGTGTTTTTGCAGCCAATGGTGAGTCTCCTTTCTAGTGTGTGTTCAAAAAGTTGACGAATGAAAACGTCGGCAAAAATCGCCACGTCCTGTGACAAAGTCGAAACTAGCACGTCCTGTGCATCGCAAGAAGTTCGAGGCGCGAAAGTTTTGAGGACCGCAAGCCGTATGCCTTTCATACGTGAGAACCGGAAAAACCTAGCAACGAAGAAATTCACCGTTTATCATTTGGTGACTTTTTGAACATCCTCTTCTATAAATAAGATACGGAATGCAGATCCGTGATTTTGCCAGCTTTAATGATTTGACCTGGCACTTCGCGTTGAAGGATCGTTTCGAGGTGCTTAGCCGTATCAATTAACTGATCAAGATCTACTTTCATCTCATAGTCCATAAAGGCAAGCATATGAACGAGATCCTCCGTGCAAATATTTCCGGTTGCACCTGGGGCAAATGGACAGCCGCCTAAGCCGCCTAAGGAGGCATCAAATCTTACTACACCCGCGCGAATCCCTTCGATGACATTCGCAAGTCCCATTCCTCTTGTATTATGGAAATGCAGCGTAATCGGCAAGTTCGGCCAGCGGTTCAACACCTTTTCACACAATTGATAGACTTGCTTCGGTGTTGCCATCCCTGTTGTGTCAGCGAGTGTAATCCCGCCAGCTCCAATTTCGAGGTACTCGTTGATTAAGGTCATCACTTTATCTTCTGAGATGCTCCCTTCGAATGGGCAGCCAAACGTTGTCGCGAGTGTACCGTTAATCTGTATCCCTGTTCCGGATAAAAAGCTGGCAATGTTTTTGAAATCGGCAAAAGATTCATCGACCTTCCGACGTACATTTTTCATATTGTGTGTTTCACTGACAGATGCGACCAGATTGACTTCGTCTGCTTCACACTCTGCTGCTCGTTCTGCCCCTTTCACATTGGGAATTAACGTGGTATAAGTGACGTCAGGCTTGCGGTCAATCCCTTCCATGACTTCCTTGGCATCCTTTAAGTTAGGAACGGCCTTTGGAGACACAAAGGATGTCACTTCAATTTTGTCGAGCCCTGAAGAGCTCATCCTATTAATCAAATCAATCTTCTGATCTGTCGGCACAAACTGATCTTCAATTTGAAATCCATCTCTCGTCACCACTTCTTGAATATAAATTCTTTGCAAAATTACTCACCCTCACTTAATGAATCTGTTATATGATCCCTTTATCTTTTAGCTGTTGTATTTTCTCATCATCATAGGTCAACAGGCTTCTCATCACTTCATCGGTATGCTGACCAAGCTCCGGACCAAGCCATTTGGTTTCACCTGGTGTTTCACTCATTTTCGGAACAACTCCAGGGATTTTCAATGACTCTTCCTCATTCATTTGGAAATTCTGGATCATTTCCCTGCTCAAATAATGCGGATCGTTAACAATATCCTCAATGCTGTAAATCGGACCAGCAGGAACTCTCGCCTCATCAAGTGTTGTTAAAGCGGTTTCAAAATCAACCGTTGTTGTCCACTCCTCAATCACTTCATCGAGATAATCCGCGTGTGCAGCTCGCCCGCTATTACTCTGAAAACGTTCATCCGCTGCCAAGTCTGACTGTCCAATCGCGTTCATTAACCGTTTGAAAATGGCATCCCCATTTCCGCCAACAACGATATATTTCCCATCATTGCATTGGTACGTGTTTGAAGGGGCGATCCCCGGCAAGGCAGAGCCTGTTCTTTCGCGGACGGCACCGAGCTTGTCAAACTCAGGAAGTGATCCTTCCATTAAACTAAACACCGCCTCATAAAGGGCCACGTCAATGACTTGTCCTTTTCCGGTACCTTTTACATCCCGATGATAGATCGCCATCATTGCACCAATCACGGAATACATCGCTGCAAGGGAATCTCCAAGGCTGACCCCTACCCTTGATGGTGTGCTGTCAGGATGACCAGTGATATGACGAAGTCCTCCCATGGATTCACCGATACTGCCAAACCCAGCCTTGTCCCGATAAGGTCCTGTTTGGCCGTAGCCGGAGACTCTAACCATAATCAAACCTGGATTAACGGCAGATAGTTCTTCATAGCCTAAGTTCCATTTCTCCAATGTGCCCGGTCGGAAATTTTCAATGAGAATATCACATTCCTTGATGAGTGATTTAATAATGTCCTGGCCCTCTTCACTTTTCAAGTCGACGGTGATGGACTTTTTATTCCTTGATTGAAGCCGCCACCAAAGCGACGTCCCCTCATAAATATGACGCCAATCTCTCAGGGGATCTCCTTTCTTCGGTGGCTCAACTTTTATAACATCTGCTCCGAATTCAGCCATCAATCTCCCGGCAAACGGACCAGCAATTAAACTTCCTAATTCTAAAACTTTAACTCCTTCTAAGCTTTGACCCATGGTTACCTCACCTCTTGTTGTATTTTTTAAAACGGATTAACGATTCTATCATCTGCGGGATGAATCAAAATCCAATTTGACAGCGCCTTCTTTTGTGCGTCTAAAAAATAGGTCACCTTTCACCATTTTATAAAGATGAATCTTCCATAAACCTTTTTCATTAATTGATCATAACTTTCTGAATCTTGTGTTTATCCTAGCAGTTTGTATACAGAAAATCAACCCACTTATTAAAATAGCGATATCCCGGGACGATAAACCCTATAAATACCAAGTTTTGTATACAGTGTTTTATTGAGTGTTGAAGCATTTATTCCATTTGTATACAATAGAGTGGAGGTGTTTTTAAAAATGAATGCATATGAATATATAAAACAAGCGATTTTACATGGTGAATTTCCACCACAAATGCGATTAACCGAGGAATTTCTAGCCAAAAAATTACAGATCAGCCGGACACCGATTCGTGAGGCTCTTAAACAGTTGGAATCAGAAGGACTTACGGTGTCGATGAAAAGAGGCGTTCGTGTCCGTCATTTTACGAAGAAAGACATTCAACAAATTTACGATCTGAGGACACTTTTAGAGGGGTACGCAGCTGCCCAGGCCGCCATCCATCGCACGAATTCAGACATCGAGGAAATGAAAACGGCCAATGAAATGTACGAGCAAGCCATCAACAGCTATCTTGAATCTGGCGAGACAACCATTGAATATATTTTGGAAATCAACCATAGATTCCACGACACTATTATAAAAGCTTCGCAAAATCAGCATATTCATTCTCATATATCTAAAGTTGTCGTCGTACCGTTAATTTTTCGATCCTTCTATTGGTTTGATGAATACCAGTTAAGACACTCCTTAGATGTTCATAAAACCATTCTTAAAGCCATACAAGCGCAAGATACAGAGCGCGCTCGCGTGGCAATGCATGAACATATTTATCATGGAAGGGATCAGGTATTAATTCATATTGATGATATTGATCATCATTATTCGGCGAATGAGGAAGTCCAGTGAGTGAATGAATAGTTTCCTCCCTAAACATAAAATCTTCTCATTGCTAACAAAAGCAATGAGAAGATTTCATGACAGAGAAATTTATTCATTTTTTATTACCTCTCGTTTATTTAGCGACTGAATAGGACGGTTATTATTTGGAAAGATTTGTTTGAACTCTTCAATCTGTTCTTCAGACATTTCAATAGGTTTTTCAAAGACAATCCATTTAACACTCTCAGAACATGGTGGTGTTGTTAAAGACCCACTATAATAGAATGTTGAACTACTTTCCGGTATAAGCTCCATTAACTCAATAGATTCTTTCATCTTTATGTCCTTCTCCATCTTTTTCGTTGGAAGTTCACCCCAAATACTAGAAAGCTCCTTGTTCTCTGTCCCTTCTTTGATCATGAGGGTAATTACAGCCAATTCATCATTAGCATTTTGATGAACCAAATGCATTTCCATCGGCAAATTCTCACCATTAAACTGGTGCTCACTTGGTGTATGGAAATGAAATTGATTCAGCTCATACTTTGTCCCATCCATTGTAATAAAATGACTCTCTTCGGCAGGAAGATTGAATTGAATAGAGTGGCCATTATTGATCACACTTGGTGTGGTTTGCTCATAATGAAATTGGACTTCTGGTAAGTTCTGACCTCCCTCCACCTCAGAGAATTTAATGTTCACCGGCGATTGTTTATCACCTTCTTCGCATGCAGCAAAATTATTTGATAGATCTCCCCAATGCTTGGGACCAGTCTCCCCTTCATATGCCCAATCGACTGGTTTAGGTTCTGATGCTTGTTCCGTTTGCTGATCACTTTGAGCTTTTTCTTCTGTTTCAGCAGGTTCCGTTTCTTCATCTGTCCTTGTCTGGGAAGAACAAGCTGAGATAACCAAAACTAAGACTAAAAAAATAGTGTAGTAATAATACTTATTCACTTTCCACTTCCTCCTTCATACAGAGTTTGAAATCACTTAAGGGATTACTCCTTTAATACTGCGCATCATAGAAATCCCCATCTGATTCCCTAATATTTTCCCATATAAGAAGCACCTCTGAAACCATGTATTTTTAACTAGGTTTCAAGAAGTGCTTCTTTTGTACCTTATTTAAACCCTTCAAAGTCGCTTGTAAATCGTGTCACGCTCAATCACTTCCGATTATGTTGAAGTCATCTTTCACAAGTGATGATTTAATCAAGTTTCCTTACTATTCTTGCTGGATTTCCACCGACTACCACGTTATCTGGAACATCTTTTATTACAACAGCCCCAGATGCAATTACGGCATTGTTTCCAATTATTACCCCTGGATTAATGACAGCTCTTCCCCCAATCCACACATGATCACCAATCGTTACTGATTTTGTGTATTCAATTTCTGTTACCCTTTCTTCTGCACCTACTGGGTGAGTGTTCGTATAAATATGTACACCCGGAGCTATCATACAGTTTTCCCCAATAGTTACCCGTCCTCCGTCCAAAATCGTACAGTCAAAGTTAGCATAAAAATTCTCTCCAACATGAATGTTATATCCGTAATCACAGCGGAATGTTGATTCTACATATATCTGTTCCCCAGTTGAACCAAAGAGCTTTTTTAATAAAGACAGCCGCTTTTCTTCCTCGACTTCACTTGTCTCATTAAAGGAACGCACTAGTGACCTTGCTCTTGCTCGTTCTCCTGCCAATTCTTTGTCACTAGGATTATAAAGTTCTCCGTTTATCATCTTTTCTTTTTCTGTTTTCATTTTTTGTTCTCCTACCTTTCGTTCTATAAACTTATTTACTCTTGGTTCATAAAATAAATCTGTAAATAGCTACATCTTATACTGACATGTAGATAAAGAATAGGATGATAGCTCTTTATTCTAAAGCATGAAAGCTTCCCATCGCTATGTTAGCAGTGGGAAGCTTGTAAGGTCTATTATAAATGAGTCAATTAATAAGAAGCTGAGGTTTTTGTTGTCACATTTAATTAGGGATTCTTCCATACGGAAATTAAGTAAGTTTAATCGTGCAGTCTCCCAGCTTTCCTGCATCCCATAACAAGGACAGCTCATCACCATCAGATACCTTACCCACACCTTGAGGAGTGCCTGTAAAGATCACGTCTCCCTCTCCAAGACCTAAGTGCAGCGCAGTGTAATCGATTAATGTCTGTAAATCAAAGATTAAATGTTGGATCGTACCAAGCTGAACCTGTTCTCCATTTAACATAAGACTGAAATTACTTTTTTTACACTCTTCCACACCGGGAAAATCAATAAATTCACTTAAGACGGCCGAGTTTGGAAAACCCTTTGCCAATAACCAGGGGTGACCTTTTTTCTTCAGCTCACTTTGAACTTCGCGCAAGGTAAAATCAATACCAAGTGCCATCCGATCAACGAGTTCATCGACCTTCATCCCTTTTTTATACGGCTGTCCGATCCGAATCACTAGCTCCGCTTCATAATGGACAGCTCCCCGATCGCTTGGGAGAGTAATCTCTTCTCCGTTTGCCTTTACAAGCGAATGAGTAGGCTTTGAAAAAAGCAGAGGGGATGTAGGTACTTGGTTATTGAGTTCATGAGCGTGTTCGACATAGTTTCGACCAACACAATAAATGTTACGGATCTCATTCATCCTTATCATCCTTTATCCCTTTTTATTACTTCAGTGTTTTTAGTCTTGTAACGATCGCATCAGAAACTTCCGTTGTACTCGATGTTCCGCCAATATCAGGAGTTTTTATCCCATCCTGTAAAACTTCCTCAATCACTTGTAGTAATGTATTTCCTAACTCATGTTCACCAAAATGATCCAACATCATCTTCCCTGTCCAAATTTGCCCGATTGGGTTGGCAATTCCTTTGCCGTAAATATCAGGAGCAGACCCATGCACGGGTTCAAACATTGATGGGTATTTTCCGTTAATGTTAATGTTTGCAGCTGGCGCAATCCCAATGCTCCCCATAATCGCCGCTCCCACATCTGTTAAAATGTCTCCAAACAAATTACTCGCGACAATCACATCAAATTCCTGTGGGCGCGTGACAAAAAAGGACGCTAAGGCATCAATATGATTGGAAGCCGTCTTCACATCAGGATACTTCTCTGCAACACTTTCGAAAACACTGTCCCAGAATGGCATAGAATGAACAATCCCGTTTGACTTTGTAGCACTCGTCACATGGCCTCTACGATTTTGAGCAAGCTGGAACCCGTACTCCACAGCCCGCTCGACTCCTTTTCTCGTAAAAACAGCATTTTGAATAGCCACTTCATCTTCACCACGGTGAATCCGCCCTCCAACTTCACTGTACTCCCCTTCACTATTTTCACGAACCACAATTAAATCAAAATCATTTGGATGCACAAGCGGGGACTGTATCCCTTTCATTTGCTTAGCAGGCCGAATGTTAATCACTTGCTCAAACTCTCGTCTAATCTTAACGAGCAGACCCCACAAGGAGATGTGATCAGGTACCAGATTAGGATCGCCTACAGCACTTAAAAACACTGCGTCACTTTCCTTCAATTGATCCAATCCATCCTCTGGCATCATTTTGTTATGTTCTATGTAATAGTCACAACTCCATGGATAATGTTTAAAGGAAAAGGAAAGCCCACCGTGAACTTCGGCAACGGTTTCCAGTACTTTAAGGGCCTCTGGCATGACTTCTTTTCCAATTCCATCGCCTGGGATAACAGAAATGTCTATCTTTTTCATAGTATTCACTCCTCTGAGAAAATTAAATCCTCCTCTATATTCTCATGTTTTTTCAAATTTTGAAAATATTATCTTACTAATTTCAATCCACACACCCATGTAGGGTGTGACGCTCTCATAGCAGGAATCGTCTTAATCATGCTGTTATTTCAACCCACGTACCCATGGAGGGTGCGACACCACCATCAGCCCCTTCGTTTAAACCACTACATATTTCAATCCGCGCACCCATGTAGGGTGCGACCTAGAATACGGGGTTCTAACATACTTAATCACACCTATTTCAATCCACGCACCCATGTAGGGTGCGACAATACAGATACCACACAAACCGACACAATGAATATTTCAATCCACGCACCCATGTAGGGTGCGACGAGGGGAGAGGATTTGAGTGTATCTCACCCATCAAATTTCAATCCACGCACCCATGTAGGGTGCGACGATTTTTTATGGAACCTTCACGAGCGATAATACGAATTTCAATCCACGCACCCATGTAGGGTGCGACCTTGCTGCAGCTATTCAGCTTACACCACACAGCCGTATTTCAATCCACGCACCCATGTAGGGTGCGACGTACCGAGTGTTCCATTTGACCACCCACCTCTAAGGATTTCAATCCACGCACCCATGTAGGGTGCGACGTCCGTTATATCGTAGCTTGCTTCACCTACATCAGATTTCAATCCACGCACCCATGTAGGGTGCGACATCCATTTCTACGGATTGAGTGATTCCAAGTTTATATTTCAATCCACGCACCCATGTAGGGTGCGACCTACCCGTTAGGTGTTTTTTTAGTGCCCACGCCTAAATTTCAATCCACGCACCCATGTAGGGTGCGACTGTTAGCGAGTGATCCGCATCACCGGGTGCGACTAATTTCAATCCACGCACCCATGTAGGGTGCGACGAGTTTAATGGAGTAAAAAAAGGAGCCCTCAAATATTTCAATCCACGCACCCATGTAGGGTGCGACGCTTCCACCTCCATGCTTGCTCTCCATCTTCCGTTTATTTCAATCCACGCACCCATGTAGGGTGCGACGCTGGTCCTTATGCTCAATACGCTCTGGAGGCAAGATTTCAATCCACGCACCCATGTAGGGTGCGACCAAAGAGGATTTAAATGACATCAAAGAGGATACATTTCAATCCACGCACCCATGTAGGGTGCGACATGTCAGGTTACAATCCCGCTCCTTTGATAACCAGATTTCAATCCACGCACCCATGTAGGGTGCGACGATAATTGGTTTGATCGTCACCAGGAAGAACGAGAAATTTCAATCCACGCACCCATGTAGGGTGCGACATACCACATAAACCGAAAAAAAGTAATTATTATCCATTTCAATCCACGCACCCATGTAGGGTGCGACATAATAGTAATTGCTTTTTCCACTGTGTTGATGTATTTCAATCCACGCACCCATGTAGGGTGCGACTCATAAGATTTCCCGTAAGCTTCTTCAACATAAGGATTTCAATCCACGCACCCATGTAGGGTGCGACACATGCATGGGTTTCATTTGATCCATTTTAGTTTTAATTTCAATCCACGCACCCATGTAGGGTGCGACGCCTCGATAACTGTCTCGTGTGACTGCTTACTCTTATTTCAATCCACGCACCCATGTAGGGTGCGACGGATTCTCTCATTTCCTTATGCGCCGTGCGAAGTTATTTCAATCCACGCACCCATGTAGGGTGCGACGACACTTGAAATCTTTCTTCCGATGGGCGCTTGAAATTTCAATCCACGCACCCATGTAGGGTGCGACCATGCAGAAAAGTGCTGCAGAGCAATTCGGCAAAATTTCAATCCACGCACCCATGTAGGGTGCGACGCAGACACCAGGATGGCTGTACCAGCTACCGTAAGATTTCAATCCACGCACCCATGTAGGGTGCGACTTAATTAAGTTGCCACAAAGAGCCTTGCAGGAGATTTCAATCCACGCACCCATGTAGGGTGCGACGTGTAAGTATCTGTCGTTTGCCAAATAGGAGGGATTTCAATCCACGCACCCATGTAGGGTGCGACTTGATTGATCATCCGTGTCATATCCATTAATTCTTTCATGATTTCAATCCACGCACCCATGTAGGGTGCGACGACCATACGCTTTTCCTTGGCAATCCGATTTAAATTTCAATCCACGCACCCATGTAGGGTGCGACGGATGTATTCAATTTCTTCCATACCCATCACTTCAATTTCAATCCACGCACCCATGTAGGGTGCGACGTGAAGGCCAAACGACCTTGTTCTCCCTGTTCAGGATTTCAATCCACGCACCCATGTAGGGTGCGACGGAACCGATTCGGTTGCAAAGTCAGGATGGTCAGATTTCAATCCACGCACCCATGTAGGGTGCGACGCACACACACCGATTCAAGGGGAACACATTCAAATATTTCAATCCACGCACCCATGTAGGGTGCGACATGTACCTATAATTTTTTCACTGGAAATGTCAACAATTTCAATCCACGCACCCATGTAGGGTGCGACGGATACAATTGGTAATGAGTCAAGTGGATATACTGATTTCAATCCACGCACCCATGTAGGGTGCGACGCAACTTGTCAAAGTCACCTATAAAGTCTCTCCAATTTCAATCCACGCACCCATGTAGGGTGCGACTACACTTAATAGAGATTTACCAATGCAACAAACTATTTCAATCCACGCACCCATGTAGGGTGCGACGGATGCGTTCTTTAATTAAATCCTGCTTCTGATATTTCAATCCACGCACCCATGTAGGGTGCGACGTAGTATGTGCGTCTTGGGATGTCGTGTCCGTAATATTTCAATCCACGCACCCATGTAGGGTGCGACACTTCCCACGCTCTGTAGCTGCTCGACCATTATAATTTCAATCCACGCACCCATGTAGGGTGCGACCTATATGAGCTAGGTGATAGCACCAAGTATTATATTTCAATCCACGCACCCATGTAGGGTGCGACGGCGAATTTTAAAATAAAGGACCCTAAAAAGAGAACATACGTTTCAAAACTCACCATTTCCTTTATCAAACCTAAGGAATAAGATAAAAACTGTAAAAAATTATGGGATAATTCGGTGCGAAACAACCTAGTTATTTATGTTAGCTTCATATCCGCACCTAAAGAATAAGTGGGCCTTCTAAGTCAATTGACTCTTTAACTCCAAAATGTTCGACTTTAGATTTGTAATTATCTCCTAACCTATACACCCGTAGGCTATCTTTATTACTATTCATCGTTTCGAGAAGCTTTAGTTTTAATTGTTTCAATTGTGTTGAGTCAACTACGCATTCAAACACTGAGTTTTGTACTCTAATACCGTAATCTTGACATAATTTCGAGACTTTTCTAAGTCTCTTTCTTCCAGAAGCATCTATTGTGCTTACATCATAGGTAATAACAACTAATATCCTAATCACCTACTTCCATAAAAATGGTGGATATTCATCTAAATCTCCCCGTAAATGTCTTGCTAACAACATAGATTGAACATGGGGGACTAATCCCCATGAAATTTTTTCACCTAGATAGGGATGTTTGATTTTCTCTTGTTTTTTATCCTGCCAAGCTTTAAGGAACTTTTTTCTTGATTGGTCCGTCATAATGACTGCTCCATTTTCCTTGGCTACGAAATCATTATTGTTTACTACTTTCTTGTTGATTAACGAAATGACGAATCGATCCGCATAAACTCCTCTTAATTCCTCCATTACATCAAGGGCGAGAGAGGCGCGTCCCGGTCGGTCCCTATGTAGAAACCCAACGTAAGCGTCTAAACCGACTCCTTCTAGGGCTGTTGCGACATCGTTAGCAAGAAGTGTATAGGCAAAAGATAACATCGCATTTACATTATCTAGAGGTGGTCTTCGATTTCTTCCTTTAAAAAAGAAATCTTCTTTTTGCTGCAAAATCATCTGATCAAATACCTTGTTGTACATAATAGCAGCCTGGCCCTCATAACCTCTTAACAGGTCCAGGTCACGTACACTTCCAACCTCTTGAATAGTTTCTGATAAGCGTTTGGATGTTTCCTTAAATAACGAAACATCAATTCTGAGTGAATAATCCCTTGTCGCCCTTTCCAAGATCCATTTGTTATTATAAATTTTACCAATAATAAAATTCCTGGCAATGGTTGCGCTAAGTTGTTCATCATCAGATATTCGATATTGAGTTTTTCTTAAAACCACATTCCCTTTGCTCTCACCGATGACTCTCGCTAAGAACCGACCGTTTTTAGTTAAAAATACGAGGGATATGTCTTTCTCTGCACAAGCACCCATTAATGACGGACTAGCACCACTATAGCCAAATGTGTATACGGCTTCTAAGTTATGGAGTGGGACTCTTCCGATGCGCTCTTTTTCTTTTTTCACTACTATATTTTCGCCATTCAAAGACAGATAAACGTCAGGGCTAGTTACGAACAGAGAATTTAGTAATTTTTTCATTCATTGATTTTCCTTTCAATGTATTTACTGACTGATTGTTTTTTCATCAGTTCAGGTAAACATACATTTTGTAACGAACAACTTTTACAGTGAGGTCCTGTTTTAACTTTGGGGGTATGCCTGTCATCAAAGTAGCTATGCATTTCTCGAAACATTTGTCTGACCTTCACTTTATTTAAATGGGTAATAGGAATTTCTACACGATGTTTTAATTCATTATAGAAAATGTATCCAACTGAAACCTCACACAGTAGCATTTCTTCTAAACACATAGCTTGGGCTGTCAGTTGTAGAATATCTGAGTTATCTTTTTTAGGTTTCCCCCTTTTATATTCTACAGGCACAGGAACATAGCTTTCCTTTGAGTTTTGAATAGGGACACCATCTTTATCCTCAATGAACTCCACAACATCGCAGATTCCCGTTGCACCTAATTCATCAGATTGCACTGGCAAGGCGCGCACAATTAATTTATTTTTACGTTTTTCTTTTATAAAGGGTTGGTCCGCTTTCTTGTGGATGTGTTGCCCTTCCACTGTTCTGACGTTTTCTTCCCATTGCTGTTCAACATGGATCAAGGCCCACTGTCGTTTACAAAATTGAAAGTGTTGGATACCTGAAAGCAACAAATCTGCTTCTTCATTACTGTCCATCGTAAACTTTAACGGGAAGCCCTTCTAATTCTTCCACTTTTATGTCTATATCTTCAAATGAATGAGGTTCATCAGTTGTTACATTTAATTTCAAAGAGCGATGTACTTTTGCGGAAGAATACTGGCCTAACTTAGAGTTATGCTCCCACCAATAAACTTTGTGTACTTCCATACTGCCGTCTGGCCGTGCAGATGATGAATCATTCTCAAAGAGCGTTATAAGTGATTGTTTGATATTCTCGGCATCATCAGCTGAAAAACCCGTCTTCTCGGCTAACTGGGTATTAATACTTCCGTAAAATGCATACACTCCAAAATCCACACGATGCTTCATCCCCATCGTATCGGATCCCTTTTTGTCTGAAGTAGTGGAATTTACACTCTTTGTGATTTGAACACTTGAGATATCAACAGGGTGCAGGCTGACAGCCGGATGAATAGACACTGGACCTCTTATACCAACAGATAGTACATCTCCTTTGAAGGCAAATACTTGTCCAAAACTTTTTACATCCATCCAAGTGCTGCATGCGATATCCATAAACAATTCACTATTTTTTTCTTTATTGGCCTTTTTTAATTCGGGTATAGCATCTGCTCTTTCTTTTAAACTCTTAAACTCATCATTTTTCCTTTCGTCTGATTGAACGAAAATGGACTCCCCGGCATCTTGGAGTCGATTCCTAATCTTTCTTTTTAAGCACACGTCCGACACTTCTCCATATCCTTCATAGTTCTGACGAGGGCGATTCCCGTTTAAAGGATCTCCATTTGGGTTAGCATTTCTAACAGAAAATAAGACTGCAAAATCAATTTTGTGATCTAAACTTGTCATAATTGTTCACTCCTATTCATTTATTTCGACAGCTTCGTTCTGCTTCTCCTTTTTATTCTTGTAAAGTTCATGTCTTTGACTGTAAAATCCTAATAAATAGACGCCACTTAATGGTTTATTATTAAAATCATCTATTTCTATTTGAGAAGCGACTTCATCAATTAAGCGATTGTAATACAACGTTTTATTTCCCAACTTAGCCTGATAAGGTTGTAAATTAGCCTGAATAATACTCCATGTTCGAGTAGGGTGTTTTGCAAAGGCATTCATGTAACGAATGGCATTCGAGGCACGATTGTCATCCGTTGTCAAAGCTCTTCTTTCCAAGACATCAGCTATCGCTAATAACCGTCCAAATAAATAGTCTCTATTGGTATTCGTAACATCTAATGACACGTGATAGTCCTCCTTCTTTTCGTAATGTTTTTTTAATAAAGCACAGGTAATACTTAACGTCTTTTCCCACTCCCATTTTTCCATAGAAACTGGATTAGAAACTCTATAAAAGGCACTGCGGATAATATCCCGCGGAATTCTTTGACCTTCTACAATGCAAGGTAACATTCTTTCCATGACTCCCTTGACAAGCTTGTCACTGGCTCGCGGTCCATAGGCAGCCTTTGCAATATCTTTCGTTGCAGGTGCCCCATGAAAATCGACATCTTTTCTATATCGGTGTAACCATTGACAAGTCTTGTGCCAGTGCTCAATTCTCTGTAAGTATTCTTCTTTATCAATATTTCGATAATACATAACTGATAGTCGTCCTGGAGTGGCGGCATCTAGTATTAGGATATTTACACTAGAATGATAGGCTAAGTCACTTTTATAACCAGCAAGAGATCTGTTAAATTCCTCCGCAAAAACTTCGTGAGTATCGTCTCCTGCCCCTCCTCCACTACTTTCCCTATTCTCTACTTCACCCATTAAAGACAGTAAATCATCTTGGGGTGAAGGTACACTAACTTCATCACTCCCCCACACAAGAAAAACCTTGCCATCAAGCGATTTCCCCTGTTTAGAAATGAGCCACTTTAGAGCATTATGGGATTTTTGAGAGACATCGTAGCTAATACTGGCAACGTCACCAGCCTTAACGAAACGCCCACGGTAGGTGTATCCCGCTGTATCATTAGCAGAAATCAGTTTGGCATTATCACCGCCGCGACGAATGTTACTAGAGTGTCTCTCTGTTTTAGGTCTGTTCTCCCCTGTAACATAACAAATGTCATCTGCTTGTAATTTATCCTTGTAAAAGCTGATAAATGAATGATAGACATCCTCATCTTTCCATACCTTTGTATTTAGACTTCCTCGTTTATGTGTATCGAACCGGATAAAGATTTTATCTTGTGAATCACTCATAACTTTAAATAACTCGGGCTTTTCCCCATATTCTTCGGCAACCTTTTTCGACCATTTAGGTATTAATTGATGATGCTTATCAATGAATAGATTTGATGAAGCGACTAAATCTTCAATTAAGGTTCCTTTTTTTACATATTGATAGATCTTTTTTACTTTATCATTGGCAAATGACGACTCACTCCACTCCCGGAGCTGGGCAAGATAATCTTCATATGGTGTATTCCCCTCCTTTATCTTGCCACCAAATTTTGTGAAGTCACCAGCCACATACATAAGTTTATCGTGTAACGGATGAGGAACAGGTTTACTAGTCCTACTAAAAGAGCTCTCCGTACATGGAATAACTGTTATAGCATCGTTTTTGTCTATCACCTTAGCAGAATAAAAGTCTCCTCGCTCGTCGATAATGACTTCAACTTGAGCATTTTGTGTTGTATGAGCGGTCGGAAGCAGGGTATATTCCTGACCATTTCTCCTTTTTTCAACCTTACCTATTTTGTCTTTATTATTTTCGTAAGTTTGATATAGATCGAATAGCCACCCCATTTAACCCCTCTTTTCTCTAAATAATTCGTCATGCAAGTCATCGACAGATTGAACATTCTCCTCAGAAAAGGGTTTTGGTGACATTTCAGCAATTGGACGGACAATCTTGCATTCATCCGGTTTTATAAAGCGAATGTGACCGTCTTTCATAACCGGATTCCATAGCCTCGTTTCCATCATGTCTTTTCCAATCTCATCTGGATAATTCAAACCGTGAACCATTGTTCCAAGATGGATTTCTCCACCATAGTTGTCATAAAACCCTTCTCCTTCACCAAACTCACAGGATTCTACATATCCCTGACATTCCCGAGTGCCTAAATAAATATCACGCCTCCCACCAACCTTGACACTGCGCATGGCAATATTATGGTGCTTATGTTCATTGCGATCATACGCTAAATCGGGGCGATGGGGATTAAATATAAAATGGGCCCGCACCTGGTATTTCACGTCTTTTAAATAAGTGTAATTAGCTAACGTATTGCCTCCGCCGTATTCAATGGGACGAATACCTTTTGCCTCCATTTTGATCGGGTTCATCACTCGTACCTCATCAATAATCCATAGAATAGTTGGTTTCCAATAAATGGATTCAACTATTCCTTTCATTGCTTGATATGTGGGGACTTGATAGGATAATTTCTCGCCCCCCATCTTGGTAATAGGATCAGTAAACAAAGCATACGATCCAAACACTTCAAATTCGATTTGATTCCTCAACTTCTCACCTCTCCTACAGTAATGGCTTGTCTATTAGATAAAATGGGGATCCATTTTCCCTTCTTCAGCTATCGTGACTCCAAATTCGCGATCATAAGCATTTTCCTGTAAAGCCAATATTCTGCCTTCCCATAGATGTACAACGCTCTGCTGTTTACTCAATTCATTTAGTTCATGATCGTAAACATTCACCATATACGGCTGAACTTTTTTAAGCAGAGCAGACATTTCCTCGATAGAGGGATCACCGTTTAGTTCGGCGATTATTTCCTTTCCCTCACCTTCATAAGGAACAAGAACAGAAGTCGTTTGTTGATCGATTACGTTGAAGTATTTACCAGCTGTCTTCGTACTTGTATGAAGCTGTAATGGAAGCTTCTCCCCTTTTTTGTGGACATAGGCTTTCATATACTTCTCATTTTGGCTAAGTAAATGAAAGATATAATTGTCTAGGGATGGGACGTAGTAATCTAATTCATTCTCCAATTCGCGATAAAAATTTTCAAAATAAAAACGAATCATTTTTGGCGAAAGAAGCCCCTCCGTATACTGGATATACATTTGATCCCGTAACATTTTACCTGTAATTTCAGCGCCTATTTTGATAGTCTTCAAATGATTTAAATTTTCCTCATTATGATTGATGATATAAGTGTAGCGAAGGTCATGTTTGCCATGACGATTACATCTCCCCATTGCCTGAGCTATCGAATCTAAACCAGCCAAAGACCGAATGACACAGTCAAAGCTAATATCGACACCAGCCTCTATTAATTGAGTACTTAGACAAACAACCTTCTCTCCTTTTTCAAGACAGTGCTTTACTTTTTCTAAAGTATTCTGGCGGTGTGCGGCGCACATCGATGTACTCAAATGATAGATAAGTAAATCTGGATCATCTTCTTTTAGTTGGTTAAATAACTTCCGCACAACCGTTTTCGTATTCAAAATAATCAGGATATTAGGATTCACTTCCATCTGATCCAGAATGAACTGGGATAAGTCCTCAGTACCCCAACCTTTTGAGTTCGTTCTATCAACAGCTTCGACCCTCTTAAATGCTCCACTGATCTCATCCAGGTTCTGTATCACTTCTCCATCTATTGAATCCACTTTCTCCTCTACAAAATCAAGTGCAGGTTGGGTTGCCGTACACAATAGAATACTTGAACGACAGACTTTGTTTAGAAAGTTCAAGGCTTCGTTAAGAAGCGATGTACATTTGATTGGCAATGATTGTACTTCATCAAAGATAATGACGGAATTGGCTAAATTGTGCATTCTTCTGCTGTTTCGAGTACTGTTTGAATAAATCGTATTTAGAAATTGCACCATGGTCGTAAAGATAATGGGAGACTCCCAGTTGTCTTTTGCTAGAGTTAAAGGTTTATCTTTTGCATAACGATAATCCCCAGTCGATTCCTCCTCAGTAACAACGTTTGAATGGTGCTCAAGAATGTTTACATCATCTTCCAGAATACGTCTAACCTCCTGTGCATTCTGTTCGATAATCGTCGTATAAGGCACAACATATATAATTCTCTCCTTGCCGAACGTTAAGGAATGTTTTAAGGCATATCTTAAACTTGCTAACGTTTTTCCACCTCCTGTTGGAATCGATAATGTATAGATCCCAGAAGGGTTTCGGGCAAAGTCTTCGCACTGCTGTGACATATCTGCACGAAGTTGATTGATTTTTGACTGGGAGTGTTTATTCGCAGATAATTTGTTTAAGTATTCCGTTAATTTTGAGTGATACTGTTCGAATAGTTTAGGGTTATCATGAGGAGTATTCATTGCTGTATTTTCTTCGAAGTATCTAGAGTCGGTTCGATCTGCGTCGATTAAACAACTAAATATGTATTTAGTTAGGAACATTAATGTTAATCGCTGGCTTTGGGGATTTCTTTTTATTACATCTATCAATTCATTCTCACTACTTTTCATCTTCTGTTCGAGTGCCTTATAACTAGAGGTTGACGTGTAAAACTCTTCGACCATACCTCGAAAATCATCGATCACTTTTTCTTTTACTCTTCTTAAATAATCCGATGACAGATCTGGCGATAGAAAGTCTTGAAGTCCTGAGTGATGAGAAATAATTACATTTCCAAGAATCTCAGCGATGAGTTGTCGAGAAATTGGCTGATCATCGTTGTGAAACTTCTCATATAGTAATTTCCCACCTGCTGTGGAATGATCGACGCTGCCTCTTTTAGGCGGGTGGTTAGGATTTTGAACAGCTTCTAAAATATAATCACGAAAAGCTGGACTATTCTTTCCTACGTCATGCAAGAGCCCTGCAATGCTCGCCACATTTCCAACACCAATTTTATCTCCAAAGTAACCAGATAATCTCTCAACTCCAAGCAAGTGTTCGCGCACGGTCTGAACTTTCCCATCGGAACTTCGTATATGTGCAATATAACTCAATTATTTCACCTCAGTTTTGTGATGAAAATATTTTACTAGTTCTAATATATCATTTTATAGCAATTTTTGGAATAAAAATCATAATGTTTAAATACTACCGATCTTCACCTTGGTTGTTCCGACAAAATAAAAACCACTCTAAGTTGAGTAAGGATATGGTTATTAAAATAAAAACAAAAATTAGCAACTGTTTACTTCATCTACCCCAAAGAAGTTTGTAAATTTTCACTTTGGCACACCTCTCCATTTTATTCATTTTTTCGTTAAAAAAGCGAGACCTTTGCCACTATTGGGCAAAGGTCTCACTAAACAATCGCTTGTTATAAAGCCGATGGTCGTTAAACCAAGTTATGACGATTTATTTGGAATGGGCTCAAGCTACTCCAACGCTATTCCCTACGACAATACTACTCTCACCTACGTAAAAATAGCCTCATTTTTAATGACTTTCTACAAATTAGGTCCTTGATAAGTGATGGGAGAATCATGCGTTCATATCAGTGATTCGAAACACCCACAGGTTTACCCCAACCCCACTTGAAAGCCCATACTCCAACTATTAAAACAGAGTGGGATTGAGGTCTCCTTTAAGATAAAGAGGATGGCGAGGATGTTTGCCATTTTTCGTTTTTTTAATACAATGAAGCTCATAGCCCTGCAACATTTTCAAAACTTCTGCTTTTCTATTTCTTATCGAAGCGTATTTTTCTCCCCATGCCAAGACAATCGTTTCAGACTTTTCAGCGGCGTCCAGTATGTATTTGTCATTCTCGACACCTACTGGATCTCTATTGGTTAGTAGTTTTTCAGGTTTTGTAGAAAACAGGGCGTACAAATTTACGATATACATACCTCCATAGTTCCAACTTTTCGTATAATTCACGCTTCTATTTAATGTGTTACTACTTATGTCCGAATTCGCCGCGCTTGGGTTGAGCATAACAAACGTTACGTTACGTTACGTTACTTTCACCTCATCAAACGTGCACTCCAATAAGTATCGATAAGTTGATGTCCTGTCAAATACCGCATGTACTTGTTCATCTTATCTCCAGTTACGATAACCCGCGTTTCAAAATTCCTTCGTTACCCAATATATGCAAGGTACCTTTGATTCATTTCCGAATAATTTTTGCAGGCACGAATCCGCTTCTTATAAGAATAGTAAATATTCCCGCTGAACATTTTCATCTCCAAAAATTGAGCTATAATAAATATAGAGAAAAAAAGACTGAACGGTGCTTCCAACACCACTCAGCCTGTAATAGCCTTTCAAGGGGCCGGCTCACATTAGAGTATGAAAATAATCACCCTAAATGCTTGTTAGGCGCTAGGGTGGTTATTTTTTGGTTTGACAGTATAGCAGAAAAAGGCAAGGATCTCATTGCAATTCACTATTACAGCAATTTTTGGAATAAAAGTCAGTACGTTTAAACCTTATAGCCCTAGGTAAATTTCTATATTGAGAACATTAGCGTTGCATAAATACATTTTTAATTGTCAAACGGACCTATAGTTCCACTGTATGGTTAATTTGGAAATCACGATAGCGATTCACAACTTTCCCGAAAACAGAGTAACCTTTCATCACAGTTGTTTGAAAAAGTATTTAAACAACTCGTTTTTGAGGTTCAAGCACACAGATAAAAAACAAACCACTTTTTCGTGACATGGGTAAGCTCCAAGCGATTGACTCAACGGAGATGTCTATGAGCTTTAGGGCCACATTTCGACAAACGAAAGCAGGCGTCCGTCTCCATTTGAGAGTCGTGGTGACGAAGGATGTAACGGTTCCGGATAAAGCCATCCTCTTACCTGCCGAAACTTCTTTCGCCCTTTAGAGTTCTGGTTTGCTTTCTAAAGACCGAACGAACAAATTCACCAAAGTTGTTGAAAAGAAGGTCTTGCTAATGTATATAAATATTTACCTCTTCACAGATTTCCTACTCACAATAATTGATTTTCCGAAATCAATATCCCATCTTCATCTGCATAGAGATGATAACCAGGTTCTATGTTTACTCCTGCGAATTGTACAGGAATATTTTCTTGACCTTTTCCCTCTTTGTTGCTTTTCAATGGGTTTGTACCTATGGCAAAAATCCCTATGTCCATTCCGTTAATTTGGGCACTATCCCTTATGCACCCATAAACAACAATACCGGATAGTTGTCGTGTAACAGCTATGTGTGCCAAGTTGTCTCCGAGAAGGGCACACTTGCGGGAACCGCCTCCGTCAACAACTAAGACGCTTCCTTCTGGTATGTTTTGTAACGCTTTTTTAACAAGTACATTATCTTCGAAAACCTTAACGGTATGAATAGGTCCAGAAAAGGATCTTACTTTCCCGAATTGTTTAAACACCGGATCCGCTATTTGAACCTTTTCACGGTGAATATCACAAAGATCTGCAGTTTGAACGCCCATCGATGTTCATTCCTCCATTCATTCATTTTAGTTGTTGTGTACATAGGAAGTCTGACTTTATTAGTTTTAGTATACCATTAGAATCAGCCCAGCCTATTTGCGATATTGTTGTAATCAACACCTCTTAAGTATCTTTCACGTTGGTTAATGTGTGATTCGCCGATAACCTTCCACAATCTGTGCAATGTTTAGGTCGAAAGCCCTCTACTATTACTTGACATTAGTACTATGAGAACCCCTCCACCATTAACTGTTAACACGATTGTATTTTAACAGTTAATAAAATTCAACTCTATTATATGAAAATACACATTCAAACTCCCTTTTTGTTTGAAGTGTATATAGTAAATGAGAACTGGTGATTTATCGATAAAATGATATGCCTTTTTTCTTTAACATCGTGATATATAACTCAACTGCATTGATACCGCAATTGTGCTAAAACCTGTCATGCAAAAAGCCCCCAAAAAGAGTTAAATGGGGGCTTTGAAGTTATTTATATTACTAGGTGTTATTCCTCATTCAAATCACTATTTTATCCATAAACTTCGCTTGTGATGGCTTTTTTCCCAAGGATTATCAACCAGCTTTGGCCCTCCTGTAGTCTTTATTAATACAGGATACTCGTTTCGTGCATACTCCCTTAACGAAATCGCTCCATTAGGCGTTTCAACCTGAACATCTACCACTATAGGAATATCGCTAAGTCTAGCAACCAAGGTCTCCGCCTTTTCGATAGGCAAACCATCTTCAGCATACACCACGATATCTAAATCACTATTCTCTGTGACTGTATCCCTTCCACTAACGATCTCAAACCCTACGCTCCCCCCAGGTCCCCAAACCATTCCATAAGAGTGAAGTATATCGTTTACTTGCCTCAATGCCTGAAAAGCAGGCATTGGGCTATTTCGTGTGTTCTCCATCCATTTTCCCTCATCTACAATTTGACTTGGGGAAATATGATCTAGCACATCTTCCTGTCTGATATAAGCCCCAAACCGTTGATTACGTTGTTTGCCGCGAACACCGATAGGGATCCTCCCTTCAATCACCGGGACACGACGGACGACAACAAAAGGAGTGGATTGCAAGGAGGTAGTGACCCAACTGGGAATATCGGGGCACATTGTAAGTTCTGTTCCCTCTCTAATTCTTACTAGGTCATGAGGGTTGACTACCATAACTCTGTTAACCTCTCTCTGACTTTTATCGATGCCGATCGGTTTTCCTTGGCTTGTGGGGATTGCAGACGATGACTTAAGTCCAAAGGTCCTGATCTGGCACTGCTTATGGACTCTATGATTCTACTTTCTATTTTTTCGATATCCTCACTTCCTGGATGATCTGCATCGATTCCATCAATTAGTTCATGAAGGGCGCCAAGGGTCGCAAAAGATTGAATATCATACGCCATGGCAGGGGTTTGTTTCGTCGCTTCCTCTAGCTCTTCAATGGAACGACGGGTAATTCGGGCGGCGGATTGTTTTGACATGACATGGACATTCACTCCCTCATCATTCAGAGCAAGGAGATAATTAGACTGGAGGCCATGGGTTAAAAATCCGCCAGAGATGGCATTCCCTACAATAAGTGTGATTACAGGATGGCCCGCTTGCCTTGCTTTCGCATAAGCATCAACGGCTGCTGCCCCTGCTTGATGCAATCCTAATAACTCTTCGTTATAACCATAAGCTTGGCTGGGGACGTCCACGATCGCGACAATGGCACGACGGTTGCCATCTTCATCCTGCTCGATGGCTTCCCGCACATAGTGAGCAATCGCCCATCCTTCTGCTAATCCTACTTCACCATTAAGAGCACGGGGGAAGCGATTAGTCGCATCGGGGGCAATGGCAATATAGCGGACTCGTTCGTTACCAACGGTTTTGTCTGTACACAAGACGGAAGGTACATCCTCACTTTTCGTTTGATCCGTTAATGCTGTAAACCAGGTTCTTCCTCTGCTTGCTTCAGGGTTCCCGTCAGATCCCTCAGCCGCCTCATCAAGCGTCTCTTCTGCTATTGTTTCATTCCATATATTTCGTACATCCAAGGGAGACAAAGGTTGCGAAGGATTAATGTTTTGAAGACGTGATCTGAACAGGTCAACCTGCTCACTTCTAAAAGGTTGAGTGTCTTTAGAGTCTAAATGATCTGTGATAACCTCCTTGAGCGTCTCCACATCATCATCAACGAGGTCATCAACGAAACCCATTGAATAGCGTTGTTCCCCGCCAATTGTATTCCATATCAAGCGCCGGTCCTGGGAATCAAACTCTTCAATTCCCGCTTCCTGCTCAATCACTTCCGGTCCATTTAATGTGAGCCTGCCCTCTTTCGTCATGATTAGTGTACTGCACAAGCCTGCTGTTAAGGACATGCCGCCAAAACAGCCGATCTTTCCAGGAATCACTCCAATGACAGGGACGTATTCTCGTAAGGCTACAATTGCAGCACTAATTTCAGCTATAGCCAACAAGCCGTAATTGGCTTCCTGCAGTCTCACGCCACCAGTGTCATACAATAAGATAGGACGGGTCGGGGTGCCTTCCTTATTGTCACGAAGAGCCAATTCAAGAGCTCCAGCTATTTTTGCTCCAGAGACTTCTCCAATACCCCCTCCTTGAAAATTTCCTTCAATAGAAATGACAACGGCCGGCTCTTGATCTACTTTTCCCTTAGCGACCACCACGCCGTCATCACTCTGTGGAACGATATTCTGCCGCTCTAAGTGAGGGGATTCAAATCCGTCAAAAGGATCAAGCAGTTCACGAAAAGTTCCTTCATCTAATACGGCTTTTACACGCTCACGTGCATTGAGTTCAACAAAGCTTACTTTAAGAACGTTCATATTGTTCACTCACCTCCAAAGCTTGAGCTAATCGTAAGGAGACAACCCCGGGTGTTGCTCCGAAATCGTTCACTTTTATGGTCGCCTGTGCTGCGTGTACATTAAAAAAACGTTCGATCACCCTTTTCCAAGTATCATCGAATCCTGTCATCCCTGTTCGGACTTCGACTCTGGTCCAAGGTTCATCTGAAGGAGTGACCAGGACTTCTAAATCGCCGGACCCAACGACACCTACGTGCGCTTTATGGGCTAACTTTTTCGTGGCTGGGTATTCAAATAGCATGGTTTCCAATGTGATGCCCTCCTTTTAAGTAGTTGAAAATACTTTTTCATCGACATAGCGAACGCTTTGGATTTGATCCAAAAATAAAGTAGCTGCTAGCAAATCAGCACTTCCTCCAGGTGAAGCGTTATGTTCTAGTAACGATTGATTAAGTTCTTCTAGTTTTATCCATCCTTCTGTGGCGGAGACTCCTCCACTTTCTAACACATCGTTCGCCTTTTGCTTAGCCATTTGTAAAGCGGCTAAGCCCCCTCGATGAAGAATACATGTATCGTCTAAGTGAGCAATCAAGGCCACGAGCGTTTCCAATCTGACAAGCGATTCAGAAAGCCCATTTCTCCTCGCTTCCACCAGTTTAGGAAGCGCGACTTTTGTGAGATGAGGAAACCCTGATTCAGCCTCTCCCCTAGCTCCCTTCACGCCAAATCTTGCAAAAACGCTAGAACCATGGGTCGGAAGGTTGGGGGTAAAGCGATCTGGATAGCAGGCAATTTCAGAAGCAGTCTGAATCATCCGCTTCACGTCCTGTCCTGATTGGTTCAACGCTGCACCAGACGTCAGAAGTCCGAGCACCCAAATGGCTCCTTTATGCGTGTTGATCCCACCAGTGACGTGCATCATTTTCTTTTCACCTTGGCGACCGATCGCGGCGATTTCTTCACGTAGCTGTTGGTCAGGCTCTCTAAAGTAAGAAGCTTTAGCGATCTGTCCAAAGGTTTCCCGTAACGAAACAGCCGAAGCAACCAATAAATCAAACGTCATGTCGGCGTGTGATCCAGTATCTTCGGGATCGACAAGTCCTGGCTTAGGGGCGAGCTCCGCTTCAGCGATTAGGGCCTGCACAGCCCAATCGCCGAGAACTTCACCACATTCTTTTGCGTTATTCCAAGTCATCCGACCACCCCTCCTTTACCAGCTCCGAAACTTCTCTGGAGGTTGGTAGAGACCACCTGACCACTCTACCAGCTCCTCCACATTTTTCGCAGCGAGCAAAGAGCGATTGGCTTCGGAACGGCGAATGCCTAGATCTTCAGGCCACGCTACAATTCCTTCTTGTCGAAGACGGTTAATGTTCTCAGGAGAATGTTTAATCCCCACTGCAGTTACTCCTGCAATCGCAGCCAATGCTTCACGCCGTTCCTCCAAGCTTTTCGCTTTATATAAATAAGCGATGCCTTCCTCTGTCACAACATGGGTGACATCATCTCCATAGATCATCACTGGAGCTGTCGCTAGATTGGCTTCTTCTTTTACATCAATTGCATCCAGGGACTCTACGAAAACCGGGGTGTTCCCTGTTTGATGTGTTTCGACTACTTGAACGACTAGTTTCTTGCCCCGAACAAGTGGTTCATCAGAATTGATCATGTTTAACCATGCTGGAGTGGAGTGCCTCCGTCCACCAGGATCATGCCCCATATTCGGGGCTCCACCAAACCCGGCAAGTCGTCCGTTTGTAACGGTCGAAGAATTTCCATAGGCATCGATTTGCAAACTAGACCCAACAAACAAATCAACCGCATATTGACCGGCCAGCTGTGAGAGCGTTCGGTTGGAACGAAGACTCCCATCGCGTCCGGTAAAAAACACATCAGGACGTTGTGAGATGTACTCCTCCATCCCCACTTCTCCTCCGAAACAATGAATGCTTTCCACCCAACCTGATTCGATGGCAGGGATCATCGTAGGGTGAGGATTCAATGCCCAGTGTTTGCAGATTTCACCTTTTAACCCTAATGACTCCCCATAAGTAGGGAGCAACAACTCAATGGCTGCCGTATTGTAGCCAATGCCATGATTGAGTGACTGCACTTGATGTTTTTCGTAGACACCACGGATCGTCATCATCGCTAGTAGAATCTGGATATCTGTGATATGCCTTGGATCTCTCGTAAAAAGTGGTTCCAATTGATAAGGGGCATCTGCTTCAACAACGAAGTCAATCCATGAGCCAGGAATATCCACACGCGGCAGATCGTCGGTGATTTCATTTACCTGGGCTATGACAATCCCGTCTCGAAAAGCTGCGGCTTCAACAAGCGTAGGTGTTTCCTCTGTGTTTGCTCCTGTGTACAGATTGCCCTCACTATCGGCTTTATCAGCAGCAACCAATGCCACAGAAGGGATTAAGTCAATAAATAAACGCCCATATAACTCAATATAGGTGTGGATTTCGCCCATGGTCAGTTGTTTATCCTCAATCATTTGAGCCATTCGAAGGCTTTGAGGTCCGGCATAAGCAAAATCCACCTTTTCAGCGATGCCAGCTTCAAAAATATCCAGGTGCTCAGGTCTCGAAATACTAGATAAGATCATATGCAGATCATGGACCTTACCTGAGTCCACCCGGGAAAGTGCTTCGGAAAGGAAGGAGGCCTGTTTTTGATTATTCCCCTCTAATACGACTCGGTCACCAGGAACAAGAACTTCCTCTAAAACTTCAACGATTTGATCCGTCGGAATGACCCTTCCATCTGTCATCTTCATCACTTGATTGACCCGTTTATTTTTGGCATCTCGTCTTGTTGTCCAGCTTCTTTTGGTTTGTTCTGTTTGCTTAACATCTGTCATCATCCATCGTCTCCCTTCCTTTAGTTCGTTCGTGTACGATCAACAAGAATGGCAGCTGTATTAATCCCATTGTCTGAGATGGACAGTGCTCTTGCTGTCGGAAATGCATTGTTCACAAGTCCCTTCAGCACATTACCAGGCAGCATTTCAACAAATAGTCGAGTTCCGAGCTCATATAACAACGTCATCGATTCGTGCCAGCGAACAGAATGAGATACATTCCACGCTAAGTCTTTTTTAATCGCTTTACCCTTTTTTAAAACTCGTGCTGTCTGATTGCCTGTATAAGGAATAGTGGGGTCCCTAAAGGAAATATCATTCAGCTCAGCTTCTAAGCGTAAAGACACGTCGTGTAGTAACGGACAATGTGACGGGACACTAACGTCCAACAACTCAGCCTTTTGGGCACCGTTTGCAAGAGCTGTCTCCATAAAGTTTCTCAAATCTGGTATCGCTCCAGCTATGGTCATTTGCCGTGGACAATTAATATTGGCAAGGTAAACAGGATTCTCATCAGATACGTGCCCTTTGATCAACTTTGTTAACTTTCTTTCACTAAGCCCTACCACAACTCCCATTCCATATCCCGCTGGAAAGGCTTTTTCCATCCATTCCCCTCGCTTCCTAACTAATCGGACAGCATCTTTGAAATCTAACGAACCAGCGACGACGGCCGCTCCGAAAGCTCCAACCGAATGGCCCGCCACATAATCTGGAACAGCCTTTTCCTCCTTCAACAAGCGCGCTGACGCTACTCCCGAGACAAGCAGACATACTTGAACAGCTATAGTCGACCTAAGCTTTAGTTCGGTATCCCAAAAGATAACGCTTTCATTTAATTGCTCGCTCGCCTCAGCTAAGGTTTCTGTAACGATGGGGTGATCTGGCAAATGACGTAACATATGAGGTTGCTGTGACCCTTGCCCAGGGAAAAGAAATGCAGTAGTCATCTTATCGTCCTCTCTGTAACAACCAGTTCAGTCGTCAGTCGACTAAATATCTATTTAAAAAGAAAGAGGGGCATCTCTCCCCTTCCCTCTCTAATACACATCATATTGACTATCTTTACTTTGATAATCAAAAAGCCGCTTTTGAATACTCGTAATCACATCCTGGTTATGCTGCTGCAAGACGGTTGTCGCTTCTTCTATGTTGCCTTCTTTAAGCAGATCCACCAGTGTTAAATGCTCTCTTACTGATTTTTCGACGTTTCCTTCAGCTGCAAAAGAAATAGTTTGCACCCTCAGTAAAGGTAATTCTAAGCGGGTGTACATTTTATTAATGGTTTCACTCTTACTCATTTCAATCAAACAAAGATGAAATTTATGATTAAGCTGGGTATAACGCTGGATATCTTTCTCTCCACTCATCTCTTGATACAATGTCCCCATTTTTCCCAAAATCTCTTCGTCGATCCCGTTCTCTTTGATCCGTTTCATGGCAAGAGATTCGAGCATGATTCTAATTTCGAGTAAATCATAAATTTCATTTTCAGTGTGCTCTTTTACAACGGCCCCTCTTCTCGGAATTCGCTCAACCAGCCCCTCAATGGTGAGGAGATAGATAGCCTCGCGAACTGGAGCACGGCTCGTTCCATACTCAGTAGCATAGGTATTCTCAACGATTTTTTCACCAGGCTGCAATTCTCCTGTGATAATCTGTTCTGTAATGTGTTCCGCAATATGATTAGATAATGCATTATGATTAAGGTTTGGCGGCTTCATAAAAAGACCTCCTAACGTATCCATTGTCGACTGTCGATTAAATTGTACAACAAATCATTTCATTATTCAATAATTTAGAAAATTTTAAAAAGTGTTTGCATTTCTTGTTTTAATTAACTATGATGGAAATTACGAAATGGTCGACAGTTGATTATCGTCTAAATTGTAAACGCTTTCTGAGAAAAGGAGGGAAAATTTCCTGGTCGTACATCTATTGAACTCCTGAAACAGTACAGTCCAAATTCTGCCATTGTTTCTATGATTCTGTTGTTTGTAAATATTGTCCGTCGAGTGTTATTGAATTTGTAAACACAAAGGGTTAATAAAACAAAAGGAGTGATTCAACTGGTTATCTATGGAGTGGCATTGTTAGCCGTATGCTTATTGGCTGGTACTTTGTTAGGAGAACTGCTTGGGGTGGCTATCGGAATCGATGCAAATGTTGGTGGAGTTGGCATTGCCATGCTGATTCTCGTGTTATTAGTAGATTACTTGAAAAAGAATAACAAGCTGAATGTTAAATCACAGGAAGGAATGGCCTTCTGGGGTGCCATGTATATCCCAATTGTCATTGCCATGGCAGCCCAACAAAATGTTGTAGCCGCCCTCGATGGAGGACCTTTAGCACTACTAGCAGGTGTAGCAGCTGTTGTAGTAAGTTGGGCGATGGTACCCGTCCTAAGTAACATCGGAAAAGGTACATCCACTTTTTCTGATGAAGAGTTAGGAGGAACCGATGATGTTCGAAATATTAAGTGATACGTTTGTAGAAAATGGCCTCATTGTTTCTTTTGCAATTGTTGGAATCACTATCTATCTTTCCTACATCTTATCTGACAAACTTACCAATGGAAAAATTCACGGGTCCGCCATCGCTATCATTATGGGTCTTATATTAGCCTACTTCGGAGGCCTCTTTACTGGCGGCGAGCAGGGTTTAGCAGATATCGGGATTTTTGCTGGAATAGGACTAATGGGTGGCGGCATGCTTCGTGACTTTGCTATCGTAGCAACAGCCTTTGGCGCAAGTCTAGATGAAATTAAAAAAGCCGGCTTGCCAGGGATCATCTCCCTCTTCGCAGGTGTCATCGTCTCGTTTGTCATCGGTGTGCTGATCGCCTTCGCCTTCGGATACACAGATCCAGTCAGTTTATCGACAATAGGTGCAGGTGCAGCGACCTACATCGTCGGCCCCGTGACTGGATCAGCACTTGGAGCAAGTTCTGAAGTGATCGCCTTAAGTGTCGCAGCTGGATTAATCAAATCGATTCTTACGATGATCGGTACCCCCTTCGTTGCCAAATATATCGGTCTGGATAATCCACGATCAGCGATTGTTTACGGAGGATTGATGGGTACCACGAGTGGTGTAGCTGGTGGATTAGCCGCAACTGATCCAAAACTTGTTCCTTATGGAGCGATGACAGCTACTTTTTATACGGGTCTAGGTTGTTTGATGGCACCGTCTATTTTATTTTTAGTAACGAGAACGATTTTTGGATAAAGGTAAAGGCCTTCTATATTATAGAGGGCCTTTATTATGTGGGAGATTCTTGACTTCCCCCTACTATCACTACTTCCCCTCTTCCATATAGATAAAGAGTTTTATATCTAATCAAGAACACGGAGTCTTTGTAATCCTAGATGGAATAATTACGACTAAGCTTTTCCACAATAGTTCCCCTCATTGTAGCTACCCTGTGATAAATTATCTGGTAAGGTGTTCTGTATGTTTGGGCAGATAATACATTGACTTAGACTTGACGACTTCTTAAAAAAAATCCCTACTGCCCTCCATGATTCACTGTCTATTAGATGCCAACAAATAAATCGGAAAATTAATAATTTAGAAAATTTAAAAAAGTATTTGCATTTCATAACGTATTTATCTATCATGATCAATAAGAAATGTTTGAAAATTCATGTAATTTATAGCACCTTTCACCTCGAACCACACATACTAATAACCTCTTCGTCTCTACATTTTCGTTGTTTGTAAGATCGCCCTATCGAGTGTCCAGGTATCTTTCTGAGAGTTGAACATAAGTATTTGAACAAGTTGGTTGTCGACCTCTTGAATTCATTGTGGTCGACAACCGACTCTAAATAGATTAGGAAGGGATTTATATAGAGATATTGGAAGCCTATTCTTTATGTCCTACAAATTCTATTAGTTGGGAGTTGTAAAAGTATGGAGCATTACAATAATTTTTCTACAGCACGCGATCTTGCCAAAGCCATTCAAAAACATGAATTATCTGCTCGCGAAGTTATGGAAGCACACCTGGCACAGATAAAAAGAATCAATCCCGAGGTCAATGCGATCGTTTCACTGGATCAGGATCATGCATTAAAAGAAGCTGATAAAGCTGATGAGATCCTTGCTACTGGAAAGAAAGCGGGCCCCCTTCATGGTCTGCCGATTGCGATTAAAGACACGCATAATGCAAAGGGTTTTCCGATGACAAGCGGTTCTCTTGCATTAAGTGACAATATTTCTACTGAAGACGATCTTATTGTGGAACGATTAAAAAATGCTGGTGCAATCGTTATTGGAAAAACAAATGTGCCGGAATTCGGTGCAGGCGCTCATACCTTCAATGAGGTATTTGGTGTAACTAGAAACCCTTACAACCTTAATCGTACAGCCGGTGGAAGCAGTGGTGGTGCGGCCGTTGCAGTTACAAGCGGTATGCTGCCGTTTGCAGATGGCAGCGATATGGGAGGGTCCTGTCGGTTCCCAGCTGCTTTTAATAATGTTGTAGGGATGAGGACGTCACCCGGACGTGTGCCTACTTACCCTAAACCTGCCCTCTTCTCTCCACTTGCAACTCAAGGACCAATCGCACGAAATGTAGAAGATGCCTCCTTTATGATGTCGGTTCTAGCAGGGCCTGACAACCGATCACCCATCTCAATTGAAGAGTCTGGTGAACAATTCCTTCAACCATTCAACAAGGATTTAAACGGACTTCGTATCGCCTGGTCTGCCGATTTTGGTGGAACACTTCCTGTAGATCCTGTCGTAAGCAGCAATCTAAAGGAACAAATGAAAGTCTTTACTGATCTTGGCTGCCATGTTGAAGAGACGTGTCCAGACTTAACAGAAGCTGATGAGGTATTTCATGTATTTCGTGCTTGGGAATTTGAAATGTCAAATCATGAATTGTTTGAGCGATTTGAGGAAGTCATGAAGCCAAGTTTTAAGTGGAATTTTAATAAAGGCCGTAAACTTCGTGGAATAGATATCGGGAGAGCTGAAAGATTACGTAACCAACTGTATCACAGAATGCGTGTCTTCTTCGATCAGTACGACGCACTTATCTTACCAGTCAGCCAGGTCCCTCCGTTCGATGTGAATTTAGAATACCCTGAACAAATAAACGGTGTTCGTATGGAAACATACATTGATTGGATGCGTTCAAGCTATTACATTTCTGCGCTTGGTAATCCTGCCTTATCGATACCGAGTGGATTTACATCTGACGGACTTCCACTTGGACTGCAAATTGTTGGACCTCATCAAGCAGATTATGAGGTATTGCGAATCGGCCATGCTTTTGAACAGGCTACCAATTACGGGGAAAAACGTCCTAAAATTGCTCAGGCGAAGGATGGCCACATTTCAGGTAGATAATTTTACTGGTAATGATAAACACGGAAGTTAAGTTAGAAACTCCATGCTCACCACAATGGTAAGGTTCAAGCTTCATCATAAATTTTAATAGGAAAGGAATGGTTTCATGAATGAAAAGCTGTTTTCAAGATTAGAAGAAATTTATCCAGAGTTAGTCGCCTTCAGAAGGGACCTTCATATGTACCCTGAGCTCTCACACACGGAAGTCGATACGCCTGAAAAGATTGCAGACTTTCTAACTGATTTAGGGTTAGAAGTGAAGACAGGTGTAGGCGGCCGTGGGGTTGTCGGTATTATAAAAGGTAGCAAACCTGGTAAAACCGTTGCTTTACGTGCGGACTTCGATGCACTTCCTATTCAGGATGAAAAAGATGTTGAGTATAAATCTCGTGTTCCAGGCATTATGCATGCTTGCGGTCACGATCTGCACACAGCTGGGTTACTTGGGGTCGCCAAAGTACTAAGTGAAAACCGAGATGTTTTAGAAGGAAATGTCGTATTTATTCACCAGTTTGCAGAAGAAGTTATTCCTGGTGGCGCTAAATTCATGA
Source organism: Halobacillus amylolyticus (assembly GCF_022921115.1). NCBI lineage: Bacteria > Bacillati > Bacillota > Bacilli > Caryophanales > Bacillaceae > Halobacillus > Halobacillus amylolyticus. The sequence continues at coordinate 1,733,417 of NZ_CP095075.1, forward strand.
TCGAGGATGGCTGCCTGGATGGCGTTGACGTTGTATATGGCGCCCATGTCAGCTCCACAGAACTTCTCGGATCAGTTGGATTAAACGAAGGAAATGCCATGGCAAATGGAGATACATTTGAAATAGAGATTTCAGGTAAAGGTGGGCATGCAGCTTCACCGCATTTAGGGATTGACCCTCTCATCGTTGGCAGCCAATTGCTACTAAACTTGCAGCAAATCGTAAGTCGTCAGGTGGATCCTATAAAATCAGCTGTTGTATCCGTTACCTCTTTTAATGGTGGTGAAGGATTTAACGTAATCCCCGATAAAGTACAAATTAAGGGAACCGTACGAACGTTTGATGATGATGTACGTGATTGGATTGAAGAGTCTATTGAAAAAATTGCAGTATCTACCAGCAGTGGCTTCGGGGCCAGCGTTAAGTACAAGTATGTACGCGGTTATCCAGCTGTTGTTAACCACCCAGAAGAGACGGAGCGTATTAAAAACATTGCAGCAGGCTTATTTGGGGAGAAGAAGGTAAAATATATCCCGCCGCAAATGGGTATGGAAGACTTCGCTTATTATTTAAAAGAGGTCCCAGGCACGTTTTTCTGGGTCGGAGGTGCCATGGAGAAGAAAAGTAATGTCTATCCACACCACCATCCAAAGTTTAACGTTCAAGAAAAAGCAATGATGTATATTGGGAAGCTGTTTATTTCTGCCGTTTTAGATTACTTATCAGGTAAGGAAAACCAAGTCTTGAGAGAGAAAGAATCTAGCAAATAAAGTGACGTATTCTAAAGTCACCTAATCTAAGTTTCTAAAGGGAGGGAACTCGTTTGAATGAAGAAGTAGCTAAAGTTGCCAGTAGTACTCCGCTGTGGATTATGGCTTTTATTTTTGTGGGAATCGTTATGTTTCAGGCCTTGGTTTTTCTGAAAATAGCAAAGAAATCTGCACCAGACGTAGGGATGTCTTCAAGGGAAGTAAAAACTGCCATTAGAACGGGCTTTATTAGTTCTTTGGGACCTTCATTTGGAATTGCGATCGTTCTCATTTCGTTAATTGCACTGCTCGGCTCCCCTCTCACCTTAATGAGAATTGGGATCATAGGATCTGCAGCAACTGAATCAGCTGCTGCTGGGATAGGGGCAAACGCTTTTGGTGTTGAGTTAACCTCCGATGATTTTTCAACTCAGGCTTTTACCACCGTTGTCTGGACGATGTGTCTAGGTGGAATGGGATGGCTTCTTTTTGCTGCCTTATTTACAAAATCACTTGGAAATACACAGAAAAAAATTGAGAAGAAAAATCCAAAGGCCATGACGATTATTTCTTCAGCTGCTATGTTAGGGGCCTTTGGCTACCTGGCAAGTGAACAAATGGTAACAAGTGTCAGCCACACTATAGCAGGCATTGTTGCTCTGTTTTCCATGGTTGTCATTATGATCGTTGCTGAAAGGGGAAACTTTTCTTGGTTAAAAGAGTGGGCTTTAGGGATTGCCATGGTTATTGGGATGGCAAGTGCCTATTTCACAACCTTATTCTAAGCTTTAGGTTCATATAGAAATAGCCTTTGAAATGATTGTATAAGGAGGAAAACAGATGAGTTTGAATCCAGAAAAGGTAACCCCTGAAAACGTAGCAACCGAAACGACAAACGGTATGGAACATTTTCATAGAAAGGCCCACTTCTGGGGGCGTTTGACGCTTTTCACGTTAATCCTCATGTGCTTCGTACCACCTTTGTATATGTCTTTTATTTTAGATACTCATCCAGGTTGGGGGCCTATTTTTACGGGACTTGTCGGCTATGCAGGATTTATAGGAATCATGTGGGTGTTAGAACCAATTACCTACTACCCTACCCTCGGAATTGCTGGAACTTATTTAGCGTTTTTGACTGGAAATATTGCAAACATGTGCCTCCCTTGTTCCGTTTCAGCTCAAAAAGCAATTGGAGCGGAAAGCGGTTCACGCAAAGCAGAAATTGCCGGTGTTTTTGGAATCGCCATCGCTTCCTTAGTAAATATCATTGTGATCGTGTTAATCATTTTAGGCGGAACCTACATCCTTTCTATTATCCCACCTGCAGTAGAGAGTTCATTTGGGTTCGTTCTCCCTGCTATATTTGGTGCTGTTTTAGGTCAGTTTGCTTATAAAAAACCAACGTATGGAATCATTGCTGTTGTGGTTGGCATGGCTGTGCTGTTTTCTCCCATCTTTGGTTTAATTAAAATTGCACTATGTGTTGCCCTAACGATCTCTATTATTCTTTTCATGGAAAAACAGAAAGATAAAAAGGCAAATGCCAATTAATTGCAGGAGGTGGAAGGACACTCATGGTTTTAGATCAATTAACGATTAACAAAAAGAGATTAAGTAAGAACATTGAACAACTTGCAACTATCGGAAAACTTGGGGAAACAGGCGTTTGCCGATTAGCATTGTCAGAAGAATACAAGTCTGGGATTGAGCAAGTAAAACAATGGATGGACGAAGCAGGATTACAAACTAGAGTTGATCATTTCGGAAATCTGATTGGGCGGCTTGAAGGAAGAAATCCTGATGCCCCTGTACTAATGCTCGGGTCTCATATCGATTCACAGCCTTATGGCGGAAGATTTGATGGCACAATCGGCGTATTGGGTGGATTAGAAGTTGTCCAAACGATGCAAGAGAACGGCATTCAACCTGAAATGTCTATTGAAGTCATATCTCTATGTGATGAAGAAGGACACCGTTTCGGTAAGGGGTTATTTGGGGTAAGAGGAATTTTAGGAAAATTAGATAGTGATGAATTAGAAAGGTCAGATAAAGACGGTATTACGAGAAAAGAAGCCTTGTATGCGTTCGGTGCTGATCCCAACCGAATTCATGAATCAGAATATGCCAAAGGCGTTATACAGTCGTACTTAGAAATGCACATTGAGCAAGGCCCTATCTTAGAAGCCTCCAATGCGCCAGTAGGGATAGTAACCGGAATATCAGGACCACTCTGGCTAACAGTGGAATTAACAGGATTTGCTGGACATGCTGGTTCGGTACCGATGCAGCTTCGCAATGATTCACTGCTTGGAGCCGCCAAAATAATCACTTCCTTAAATGACATCGTCCAACAAGACCAATCGGCCCCAACAGTTGGCACGGTTGGAAATATTGAAGTTTTCCCAAATGCTAGAAGTATCATCCCAGAAAAAGTAACGTTTACGATTGACCTTCGTGACATTGATAAAGAGCGGCGAGATCGTTATGAACGACAATTACGAGAACGTATTGCAGCAGTTTCAGAGCAAAATGGACTGCACTATAAAACTAAAGAAGATACCAATAATGAACCAAAGTTTTGCAATAAAGAGATCATGCAAATCATGGGTGATGAGAGTCGCGCCATGGGATTAGAGGCCCCTGAATTAATGAGCGGGCCGTTCCACGATGCACTCGTAATGGCTGATGTATGTGATTACGGGATGATCTTTGTTCGTTGCAAGGAAGGGATCAGTCATAACCCAAAGGAATTTGCAGCGGATGAAGATATAGCGATTGGAACGGAGTTATTGTTACGTACCACTCTTAGAATGATAAACCAAAATATATAGTTGCTCAGGTTATAAGTACACTAATTGCTAACTTATTATGGTTATCTCTCCCCCCTTTCCTGATTCGGTAGAAGTAGACAAGCTGTAACTAAGAAAAGGACTCAGAATTGAAAACTGAGTCCTTTTCCCATCTTCTTCAGATTGTAGTGAACTTACTACTTATTGCACTCTACTTTCTCTATCCTCTTCTTCTAGAACTTAATAAAATAGTTCATCGTTTGCAACCGATTATCTTTTATTAGAGTCATATACTTCTCTTTACCGCGATCTGACATAACCTCACTCTTCCTAATTCGCTCCATGATATAATCTGTACTCCGTTTCTTCATTTCCTTTTTCTGATGCCTTGCCTCTTTGTATAGTGCCATACCGACTGCCCCAATAAGCGCATAGAACCCTATTGTAAACATCGAGCTCATATGGCCTGGAACAATAAAGACTAAACTAAATAGATTAATGACGGAAATGGCTATTAACGGGAAAGAACCTAACGTATATTTAGACACTTTTTTCACCATTGGCAAAATGATTTCCTGTATTCGCTCTAACTCTCTATTCACGAATCCAGGCATATCCGTCTTTGAAAAATTCATAGAATCCCTTCCTTTATTTTAATCATGTTTTCTAGATGATTTATAATCGGTTCTTGCCTTCATACCTATTATCCATTCGGAGGAGTTATTACATTGAATTTCTCCTTTTGAAGAACATCAAGGGAGTTTGGCTTTTTGTATAGTTCGACATTCATACCCTGTCTTCGTAAATGAGCAACCATTCGCTTCATCTTTTCTAGAGATATTTTGTACATCTTCAATCTGCCCCTTCCACTTCAGTCATTTTTTCGTTAAAAAAAGCGAGACCTTTGCCGCTAATGGGCAAAGGTCTCGCTAAACAACTGCTTGTTAATAAAGCCGATGGTCGTTAACCATGTAATGACGACTTTATTTTGGAATGGGCTGAAGCCAAACCAACGCTACTCCCCTTATATAAATAAGTTAAGTTCAATTATATTGTAGTTTTATTTTATTACAACCATTCCATTTTCACAAAACTTTTACCACCATAGGCAATCCTTAAAACAACTAAAGTATTCCCACTTTCGCCCACCCCTGCATATACTGGGTCTGTATTATTAGAGGAGGTAGATCTATGTTTAGACATCCATATGAGCAGCAGCCCCCATACACACCAGCATATTACTACGCACCGCCCCATTCCTATGTTCGCCAGCAGCCAAGTGTACAAGAAGTCATGCAGCTTCTCCGTACACAGCACAACAACTTGTATGTGGAGCTCGAGCAAGCGGGCATGAATCGCGGCATTACTGATTATATCTTTTCACTTGCTGTCAGCTTTACGCTTAACCAGGCCAACACCAATCAATCAGCCAGCCAAATCTATAATCAATTCCAATCCCGAATTCCCTGGCTGAATTTATTCTTTAGGCAATTTAATATTCCGCCGAATGTCATCCAGCGAATTTTAACACGCGTCATTCAAATCACCTTGGATACGATTGGAGATGGTGGTCAGCCCCAACCAGGTCCAGGCTGGTCAGAGTGGGAAAGCTTAGGAGGAACGTTAACCTCTGCACCCGCCGCAGCTTCGTGGCAGCCAAATCGACTTGACGTGTTTGCCAGGGGCACTGGAGATCGCCTGTATCACAAATGGTGGAACGGCCGCCAATGGAGCGACTGGGAGAACCTTGGCGGTACCTTAACCTCTGCACCAGCAGCCGCTTCCTGGGGGCCGAACCGCATTGACGTCTTTACCAGAGGAACTGATGACAGTCTCTACCACAAATGGTGGAATGGCAGTCAGTGGAGCGACTGGGAAAGCCTCGGGGGTACACTGACTAGTGCACCTGCCGTATCCTCACGCCGGTCAAACCAACTTGATGTGTTTGTCAGAGGGACCAATAATCGACTTTATAAGAAAACGTGGAATGGATCGCGCTGGGAAGAATGGGAAGACCTTGGCGGATCCCTATCCTCTGCACCGGCAGCGGTTTCCTGGGGATCGAACCGCATTGACGTCTTTGCCAGAGGGCAAAATCAGAATTTAATCCACAAATGGTGGAACGGTTCTAATTGGAGTAACTGGGAGAGCCTTGGTGGAACTTTGACATCAGGACCTGCCGTTTCCTCGACCCGACCGAACCAGCTGCAAGTCTTTGTACGTGGAACTAACCGAAATCTGTATCTAAGAACGTGGCACGGTTCAATGTGGTCGAACTGGCAAAACCTTGGAGGATCACTGAATTCTGAGCCTGCAGCGGTTTCCTGGGGTCCTAACCGAATTGATGTGTTTGCCAGAGGGGATAATCGAAACTTAATTCATATATACCGAAGTCGATAATGGAGAAAAATAAACGTCGGGCAGCTGGTGATTCCATTCCGAATCGAAACCCCTGTCCGACGTATTTGTGTTTATTTTTAGTTTCCTCCCTTTCCTTTGAATCAGATCATAATTCGTGAACCCGTCCCCCTTTATATTAAGCAAGGAGGAACTTGTAAAATAACCCCACCTCAGGTCATCCAGATCCTGGATGACCTGAGGTGGGGTTTAATGGTATCCTCTATTCTCTTTATTCAATAAAAAAATCCGACGCCCTTAGAACGGACGTCAGATTTTCGTATTGAGTAGATGGTGGTTTTGATCGGAACATCGAATTATGACATCCATTTCGGAGGCGTATTCTTTTCCCAATAGACCTCTCCAATCGAGTGATGCTCCACAAAGTCATCAGCATTTAAATGATAGTGAAAGTTGAACCAGTAACCATCACCTGGCCGTTTATCACGCCTCACATGGAATCTGGCTACCTCTTCATTGGTTTGATGATTGTAAAGATTGAAGATTTTCTCCCCATACCCTGGCGACAGCTCCTCAACTATTTTATAATAGGGCACCTCATCTTCATCCACGTCAGCCAAAATCATTTCAACAACTTCTTCAATTTTAGGCAAAATGTCATTCGTCATATCTGTATCTACTTTTT